>JAIQFV010000052.1 GCA_020073085.1 Terriglobia bacterium
TTAGTGGGCAAGGACACCCTCACTATCCGGCATTCGATTCCAATATCTCGTTCTGGTCCGGACGGCGGAACTCCACCTGTGCCAGAACCGTCAAAGGCTAAAATTGGGCCAAGTTATCTTTTGCGTTCAGGGGGTAGTCTCGCCCCTGCTCAGTAATATTCTCCTGACGCCGTTTGATGGGGAGATGAGACGCAAGGGGTATCAGCTGACGAGGTACGCCGATGATTGGGTCATTACTTGCCAGTCGGCGGCAGAAGCGCGAGCTGCGGTGGCGGCGGCGCTCCGAATCCTGAAAGAGTTGGGCGTGGAGCTTCATCCGCAGAAGACGCGGATTGTTCACGTTCAATACGGCTTCGAATTTCTCGGCTACAAGATCAAGCGGGGGAAGCAACTACGCCTCCCCGCCCGCAAGATCCGCAGCCAGAGTCAATCGGGGGCGCTGTATGCCATTCCCCGGGAGAAATCGATCCGGCGCTTCAAGGAGGAGGTGCGACGACGGACGAAGCGGCGTGTGCCCTTGCCGACCCCGGAGTTGATTGCCGAGCTCAATCCGCTGTTGCGGGGGTGGGGGGAGTATTACAAGCGTGCCCACGTCCGAAGGCTTTTCCACCAACTCGACGGATGGATCGTGCGGCGCCTCTGGTCGCACGCCTCCAAACGCTGGCGTACGAACGGCTGGAAATGGCTGCCGGAGACGACGCTCTACAACGAGTACGGATTGGTCAACTTGGTTCGATTAATTCCTTCGATTGCCTCTCCCCCACGGGGCGGCTTCGTGAAAGCTGCATACGGGAAAACCGTCCGTGCAGTTTGAGCGGCGGACGGAGGCCAGCGCCTCGGCGCGCCTCCTCCGACCCGACGTGTGCTGAGCAGCGCGTTGTTCAGGAGGGTTGAAGTCCCTCTGGCGCTCGGATGAGGAGCGTCATATCCAAAAGCGGGGGTAATGCCTCGCTGGCCGGAGAGTGGTCGGAGGTTCTTCGGAGGGCAGGGTGTCCACCGTGAGGTGGAATCCGAAGGGCATGAGCAGAAGTACCGGGCCGTAATCAATGGGGGCTACCCCGACGATGAACCGGTCGGCCAAAGGTGGGGACAGGTCGAGTCCGCCACAGGCGGACGAAGGCGTACTCATTCACCCCACCGCACCAAGGTGTTTGCGGACGGCACGGTACGGAAGAACAGTATCAAAATGGGGTCAAGTCCAAATTTTCAATTTTGATACTTGTGGCGGAGAAACATTGAAAATTTAAGATATCGGGTCGGACCGAGCAAAGCTGCAATAGGACCAGAAAACAATTCCCCAAACCGGGTATTTTCGAGGCTTAAACGGCTCTTTTCGCCCTCGAAACTATCCCCGTTAGGCGCTTCGTCCTCCAACAACCGGCAACTGGTTTCAGCGGGCAGCACGCAGTAATCTCATGGGTCCAGAACCTTTTGTTCGAAAACTGTGAATGACGGGCAGCGCTGTCGGAGGACATTCAAATCTATTTCGCGAGCAATTCTGCAGCAGGTTGCAGTATTGTAGTTCAGGCCGGCTTTACCGAGGATTCTCTGCAACCTCTCTTTCGGCTTTCGTTCGTCTTCGATGTGGCCACCGAGCGGTGGAATAGGGTTCCCGTTTTCCATCTTGGAGATCCGATTCAGTGCAGCATTGTCAGCAAGAAGCCATGTTTCCATCTCCTCACGGACCGCATGGACCGCAACGCCGAGCGGAAAGGCGAATTTCCCGAGACCAATTCTTGTACCCAAGTCATTCTCAATCGCCTTCGGGTCTTTTCCATCGGCGTCTCGTATCACTAGAGCTTTATCCAAGGGGCCACCAGTGCGAGACGCATGCTCAAAAGAATGGAGCCATCCTCTGACCTTTTTCGCCTTATTCAGATTCCTGACCCCTGCGGTCGGACGTGCCAGGATCTTGATTTCAGAACTGAAGATTTTTGCAATGAGTTCTCTGTAGACCGCCTCATCGATATCTCCCTCAACCACAATGCCACAGCTCTCAATTTTCACGGGAGAGGGCTCCGGAGTAAACGATGTCACCCAGACCGACCTCCTCTCTTTCCAGCAGTTCTCTTAATTGAGGTTTGTCTCCGGGTCGGGTGCAGATTGATGCTCCGCGCTGCCTCTCAAACACAATCACATCCTCCAATTTGAATTTGTCGACCACCAGGGGCGAATGAGTGGTAATGATTGTTTGTACCGCCTTTTCCCCAAATTCGATTTGCCTTTGCTCCAAGAGGCCGATCAATTCCCCGATCAATGCGGGGTGAAGATAATTTTCTGGTTCTTCAATGCAGAAAAGGGTGCCACTAATTTCATCCGGGATAAAGATCAGCGACAAGAGTGCCAAAAAGCAGAGTTCTCCATCAGACATCTGCCAAATGGGCACATCAGACTTAAGGAATCTTTCTGAGGATGCCGTGAACACGACTGATCGTGGAGTCACGAACGCCAAAATCCTCTCTAACTCGGGGAGGGCGTCCTTTGCTGCCTTGTTCATCCGCGCGAAGATCTCCGGATAGCGCGTTTGAAGGAGCATCAGCCATGCTGAGAGATTTCCTCCTTGCATGTCCAAAGATGTAGGGGCCGAGGCCGGGTTAATTTGTCTCATAATTTGGGGAACCAGCGAGTAGAATCTGAAAGAGGCGAACAACTTACGCAGACGATTTCCTTCCCAGTCCGGCAGTTCAAATTCGAGCGCAGAACGGTGTGCGTCTGAAACAGAGGTTACACTCTCCCCGGATTTGCTTTGTAGTATCCTGGCCCCAGTGGCAGGATCCTTCTTTACCAGTGCGCAATCCGCAATGTGAAGGCTTTCGTCGTTCACGATAAATGAATCTCGTGATCGGTCTCCGATGACATGAAGTTCGTAACGCCAGTTTTCATTCCTTCCCAACTCGTTGAATTCACGGAAGTCGCCTTGGAGGACTATCGACATGAGATTCGCATCTCCCCCACGCCAAGCCAACTCTGCAAACCCGTTGCTCATCGCCTTTGACAACCCAAAAAGACCCGGACCACCACTCACGATATCGGTGAAAAACCGAAAAACAGATATGAAGTTGGACTTTCCGGACATGTTCGGGCCTACAAGAAGATTGCGAAGCCCCAGGGAGATCGTCGTGTTCTCGAAACTCCTGAAGTTTTCCAAATGGACATTCGTAATCATTTTGTCCTCGACAATCGATGCACCTCAGGCTGGGATCGCCAAGCCTGACCAAAGATATTGGGGTTCACTTGGTTCCGTCTTTCTGAAGCAGCAGTATTAGAGCATGATTCAGTGCATTCAAGCAAACCGCGGGAAAGCGGGGGTCATCGGGACTTTGGGTGCGCTGAGCAGCGCGTTGTTCAGGAGGGTTGAAGTCCCTCGGGCGCTCGGATGAGGAGCGCCATATCCAAAAGCGGGGGTAATGCCTCGCTGGCCGGAGCGGGGTCGGAGGTTCTCCGGAGGGCAGGGTGTCCACCGTGAGGTGGAATCCGAAGGGCATGAGGAGAAGTACCGGGCCGTAATCAATGGGCGCGACTCCGACGATGAACCGGTCGGCCAAAGGTGGGGTTAGGTCGAGCCTGCCTGGCATTGTCGGGACAGGCAGCGACATTCGACATTTGTTTGGTCCACAGATTTCGCGGATGACACAGAATTAAGATCAGTTCAAAGTTCAAGGTTCAACCCGCCACGGCGGCCAGGAGTCCACAATTCAAAGTCAAAGAGCCAAAAACCCAGACTTGTCGTGTTATGAATCTCCTGCATAAAAACCAATTCGACGGCGTTTGGGTGAGGGAGGTGCCATGAGCTGGCGGATGGCATCGAATACCACTTTAAATTGGGCGTCGCATTTCTTTTCCAAGGCCTCCAGCTTGCGGGCCAAGTCAGCATTGGAGGCCAACATCTGGCGTAACCTGACAAAAGCACGCATGATTTCAACATTCACCCGAACGGCCCGCTGGCTTCGCAGGACACTCGAAAGCATCGCCACTCCTTGTTCCGTGAAAGCAAAAGGCGCCGCGCGCCGCAAACCACCCCAACTTGAAATCACAATTTGTGATTTCAAGGCGGCAAATTCTTTGACGGTCAGTAGGAACATGAAGTCGGCGGGGAACCGATCACGGTTGCGCTTCATGGCTTGCACCAGGGCCCGGGCTTCGACATGATATAGCTTCGCCAAATCATTGCTGAGCATCACTCTTTGCCCACGAATGAAGTAGATGGATCGTTCTAATTGACCCAACGGAATCAAGGATCGATTGGCAGTCATGACTACCTCCCTGGAAGAAAATCCTGCCGGCCGACACACGCTTGAATATGGCGTCGTCAGCGCTGTGTTTTCTTAAATGGGGGCGTTTGCGGGGGGATAAGCTTGTCGCTCGAATCCAACGCTTTCAGGAGAAGTATACGCCTTTCAATGCCTCAGCAGATATTCATTTTCAAGGAAAGCGAGGGTCAGCCCGCTGACGTTCGACAATTCATGACACACTGCAGGGGAGCGGAGGCCGCAGGGCACCGACATTCGACTTTGGGTTCATCCACAGATTTCGCGCATGGCGCAGAACAAAAAGCATTTTCGGGTCAGGCACCGTCGACATTGTGGGATTTACCGCAGAGTCGCGGAGGGTCAGGGGATAGGTATTGGGGGATAGGGAACAGGAAAAACCAGCTCAAAGTCCAAGCCCCAGTGACCCTTGAGAATTTTGAGAATTTTGATCTGGCCCTTCTCGTTCTTCCCTGCTAAATTCATTGCCTTCCTTTTTGGGAATTTCCAGTCGATGATCATCCTTCACGCAGGGTTCGGGGACCGCAGGCTGCATCTTTGGGGGGAGTCTCCCCCCGGAGAAGGCGTGGTATCGGTGAGGCGTCGCCGCCGTCCCTCCCCTCAGGAAGAAGCGGCCTCGTTCATTTACGCCACCGAGAGGGAAGACCTGCTCGAAGTGGTGAAGGGAATCCCCGATTTTCCCAGGACCAGTCTGCGAGATTTCAGCCGGAGTGTGATTTGGCTTCCCACAGTTGATGGAAATCCGTTTCCCTCCAACTCAACCATCGGCGAAGAAGCGGGGTCTTCGTCCGAGGTGGCGCTGGCGCCGTGGTCTGTTCCGGCGCTCTCGCTCGATGCGGAGCGCGCCTTGTTGCTGCTGTGTGCATGCGCGGACAAGGACGTCCTCAAGCCGGGTGTGATTGTCGGTCATGATGTGTCGTTCTGGGGGATGGCGATGCGACTGGCGGGCGCGCTGGTGGCGAGGCAGCAGTTTTTGCCCACGGTGATTCGGGAGAACGGAAGCCATCATGCGCGCTGGAAAGCGATCGTCGCCGGCGCCGACGTCGAACGGATGCATCGGCTCGCCGGGGCGATGCCGGCGGTGGCGCAAGCCCTCCACGGCGATCCCCATCAACCGCCCGTCGCTCGCAGTGCTGAGAGGTTATCCGATTTCGTGAACCTTCTGGTCGATCACCTCGTGCGGTTTTCGGGATATGCCAAGGCCCCGTCGAGTTGGTCCGAGGGCATGCGCCGTGGAAAACCGCTGAATCTGGAAAGCCTTCATGACCATTGGCTTTTCGCGCTTCGTTCCTTTGACGACCGGTTGGACGGGAAGGAGGACGCTCTCAGCCAGTTTGCGGCTCAGGTCAACGAATGGCAGCGGCCGGTTTCGGTGCTGACCACCTCGCCCTTCCGGCTCTGCTTCCGACTGGAGGAACCGCCGGAGAATGGAGTGGCGTCGCCCGCCGCGCAAGGGGATGCGGCGAGGTGGCAGGTTCACTACCTGCTGCAAGCAGCTCACGACCCCAGCCTGCACATCCCCGTAAAGGAGGCCTGGAAGCCCGGCAAGAACGCTGCAGGGACGCTTCTCGGAAAGGGTGGCTTCAAGGCCAGGGAGTACCTCTTGCTTTCCCTCGGCCAGGCAGCGGCCCTGTGCCCGCGGATCGAAAAGAGTCTCCGGTCGGTCCGGCCGGAAGGCTACGAGCTGGATTCCAGCGGGGCGTATGAGTTTCTCACCGAAAAGGCGCTGGCGCTCGAACAGAGCGGGTTTGGTGTGATGGTGCCGGCGTGGTGGACCGGCAAGGGAACGAAGCTGCGGCTGGCCACGCGCGCCCACGTGAAAAGCCCGGTGATGCAGACAAGTGGAATGCTCTCACTGGATCAACTGGTGGATTTCCACTGGGAGGTCTCCCTGGGTGGCGAATCCATGTCCTACGAGGAACTGCAGGCGCTCGTACGGCTCAAGGCGCCGCTGGTAAAGATCCGTGGGCAATGGGCGCAACTGACCTCGGAGGAGATTCAGGCGGCGATTGATGTGTGGAAGAAGAAATCCGCGGGCACAATGACCGCGCGCGAGGTGGTCAAGCTGGCCCTGGGCGCCGCGAACCTGCCCCTGGCCTTCGACGGCGTGAGGGCGAGCGGCTGGGTCGGCCAATTGATGGCCCAACTGGAAGGACGGGCCCAGTTCGAGCTGCTGGAGGCCCCCGAGCGTTTCGTGGGCACGTTGCGCCCGTACCAGCTCCGAGGTTATTCGTGGCTGTCCTTTTTGAAACAGTGGGGCCTGGGCGCCTGCCTGGCCGACGACATGGGCTTGGGAAAAACCATTCAAACGCTGGCGCTGCTCGATCGCGAGTTTCTATCCAACCACCAGCGCCCCGTGTTGCTCATCTGTCCCACCTCGGTGGTCGGCAACTGGCACAAGGAAAGCGCCCGCTTCACGCCCCACCTTCGCATCATGGTGCATCACGGCATCAGCCGCGCGAAAGGCAGTTCGTTTGCCGGGGAGGTGAAGAAGCATCACCTGGTGATCTCCAGCTACGCGCTGCTGCAACGGGATTTCGAGATTCTGAAGGACATTTCCTGGTCGGGTGTGGTGCTGGACGAGGCGCAAAATATCAAAAACCCGGAGACCAAACAGGCCCGCGCCTCGCGAAATCTCAGGGCGGACTACCGCATCGCCTTGACGGGGACGCCGGTGGAAAACAATGTGGGGGATTTGTGGTCGATCATGGAGTTCCTCAATCCGGGACTGCTGGGGACGCAGACCGAATTCAAGAAGCGCTTTTTCATTCCCATTCAAGCCTCGCGCGACCCCGCCGCATTGACCGGGCTGAAGCGCTTGACCGGGCCGTTCGTCCTGCGCCGCCTGAAGACCGACCAAACCATCATCAGCGACTTGCCCAAGAAGATGGAGATGAAAGTGTTCTGCACGCTGACGAAGGAGCAAGCTTCGCTGTACGCCGCCGTGGTGAAAGAGGCCGCCGAGGCGCTGGATTCCAGCGAGGGCATCCAGCGCAAGGGCATGGTGCTCGCCACCCTCTCCAAGCTGAAGCAGGTGTGCAATCATCCGGCCCAATTCATGGGCGATCATTCCTCCATCCCGGGGCGCTCCGGAAAACTGGCGCGGTTGACGGAGATGACGCAGGAGGTGCTGGAGGCCGGCGATCGCGCCCTGATCTTTTCCCAGTTTTCTCAGATGGGAGAAATTCTGAAGCGTCATTTGGAGGAGACCTTCGGGCAAGAGACGCTCTTCCTGCACGGCGGCGTCCCCAAAAACCGACGCGACCGCATGGTCGAGCGCTTCCAGCAACCGGGGGACGGTCCGCGACTCTTTATCCTTTCGCTCAAGGCCGGGGGAACCGGGCTCAACCTGACGGGCGCCAACCACGTCTTTCACTTTGACCGATGGTGGAACCCTGCCGTCGAGAATCAGGCCACCGACCGCGCCTTCCGCATCGGCCAGAGGAAGAGAGTTCAGGTGCACAAGTTTCTCTGTGTCGGCACCCTGGAGGAGAAGATTGACGAAATGATCGAGCGCAAGAAGGAGATTGCAGAAGGAGCCGTGGGCGCCGGCGAGGGTTGGCTGACGAAACTCTCGACGGCGGAACTGAAGGAGATCTTTGCGCTGCGCAAGGAAGCCGTGGAGGACTGACATGGGCCGATGGGATGATCACGACTTCTATTTTCCTCGCTCCGTGGCGCGTCAGGCGAAAGGCGGCATCCGCTCTCAGTCCAAGCGAGGGAATTTTGGCGAAAGCTGGTGGGCCAAACGATGGATTGCGGTGCTGGAGAGTTTTCAAATCGGCGCCCGGCTGCAACGGGGGCGCTCCTATGCCCGGCGAGGCCAGGTGCTGTCGATCGCAGTTGAAAAGAGTCGGGTCACGGCGAAGGTGCAAGGATCCCGGCCCGATCCTTATGAGATCACGCTCGAAATCAAACCGCTGGGACCCCTCCACTGGAAGAAGATCGTTCAGGCGCTTTCCCGTCAGGCCTTGTACTCCTCCAAACTTCTGGCCGGCGAGATGCCGCGGGAGATTGAACAGCTATTCGAAAAGGCGGGCTTGTCGCTTTTCCCCCGGAAGAGCAGCGACCTCAAGACCGAATGTTCCTGCCCGGACTGGTCGAATCCGTGCAAACATATTGCGGCGGTCTATTACCTGCTGGGCGAGGAATTTGATCGCGACCCCTTCCTGATCTTCCGGATGCGCGGCATGGAGCGCGAAGATATTCTCAAGCATCTCTCGCACAACCCTGCTCCCTCACGGACGGAGGGCCGGCCCAAGGCGAATTTCACCACCGAAGCCGGGAAGGGAGCCGCGCCCCCGCCGGAACCCTTGCCCGCAGAAACATCACACTTTTGGGGAGCCAAGAGAAGCGATGAAGATCTTTGCGGCAAGGTGGAGCTTCCACCGGTCCAAGCCGCTCATGTGAAGCGTTTGGGAAAATTTCCCTTTTGGAGGGGCGCCGTTTCGCTGTCAGATGCTGTGAGCGATCAATATGCAAGAGCCTCGAAACGCGGCCTACAGGTCTTCCTGGGGACGCCACCATTCCAGGATCCAAGTGAGTGAACTCTCGCGACCGCTGAGGAGAATTTTCGGGTCTAAATTTTCAATGGTTCTCCTGCAGAGGTGTCAAAATTGACAATACACCGCAGGGGCGCGGAGGGCGCAGGACACCGACATTCGACATTTGTTTCATCCACAGATTTCGCGGATGACGCAGAATGAAAATGCCTGGGGGAAAATATTTCCAGACGCATCACAACTCGTCTCCGTCCTGGGGTTTCACATTCGGGACTTTGGCCATGGCGCGCTGAAATTTCCTGCGTCTCCCCCGCTTGGCACGCTTCCAGGTACTCGACCGTCATCAGGGCCGACAGCTTTTCCGCCACCGCGGTGGTGATGAGGTGATTGATGGAGACGTCTTCTTTCTTGGCCAGTTCCCGCACCCCCTTATGGAGGGAATTCGGGAGTCGCAAACTGATGGTGCTCATGGTAAACCTCCGACCAGCCGGAAAAACACTTTCGGCGTGATCACACGCACGCCGAACTGCTCCGAGCCTGAAAAATCCTTCACGTGATGAGTGACGATGTAATCGCACCCCGCTTCCACGGCCAATTCCAGGAGATAATTGCCCCGGGTCAGATCTATTTATTTTTCAATTGAAAACGGGAATGAATTTGTATTCGAATAATCAGATTGTGATCCCCCCAACATTCAGCGTCTTTCAATCACCCCCGGACTGGAGTCACCAGGGCTCGACCGCTGCGTATCCAGGGGGAGGGGGCCCGTTTCGGCGGGCATCAAATGATATTCACCGCAGAGGTACAGGGGCGCGGAGGTTTTAGGTGACAGGTTTTGGGTGATAGGGAAAAGCAGTCCAAAGTCGGAAATTCGGCACTCACTGGAATTTCCTTCGTGAATCGCCACAGAGACTGGGGTCGAGATCTGGCGCTGTCTCTGGCTTACGAGTCTTGCGGACTGACGCTCCAACAACTCGGTGCTTTGGTCGGCGGACTGGATTATGTGTCCATCTCGGGAGCGGTCCGTCGCTTTCGACTACGCATGGAGTGCGATCCGACGCTGGCGCAGGCCTTCCAACAACTTAGCGGCCAATTGAAAAATAAATAGACCTGGCCCCAGGTTTTATTAGTGCAGCGCTCAGCGAGCCTTCTGCTCGATGCCCAGGTAGCACAGAAATGAGCGCAGGAGCTCGCGCTTAAGCGACTGGTCGTCTTTTGGAATCACGGCCTGCCAGTTCTTCATATCGTGATCCACCAGAATCAGCTCGATCAGAGTGCTGACCAGCATCATAAGGGCAAAAGACACCGCCATTGGCGGGTCGGGATGCTTGACCTCCTTCCGATGTGCCAAGAACAACTCGACCACGTACTGGTAGGTGCGCATCTCCAGCCGGGTGACTTTCCTGTAAAACGACGTGTGATCGCGGCCCTGCGCGAATTGGCGGAGGGCACGCAACAGTCCGGCGTTGGCGCGGTAGCTGACCAGCATGTTGTTGATGAGCTGCTCGGCAAACACCGCCAGCGGAATCTGGCGCGCCATGGCGGGCGTGAGCATCATGCGCAGCCTCTCGTCCTGACGCTCCAAGATGCCGATGATCACCGTTTCGAGCAGCGCGTCCTTGTCAGGAAAACGGCGATAGATGGCCCCGGGCGTCAATCCCGCGTGCCGGGCGATGCGCGGAATGGTGGCGCCCTCCAGTCCGTGCTGTCCCAGGACTTCCGCCGCGGCCTTCAACAATTTCCGCATCGATTCCCGGCTGCGGGCTTGTTGGGGAGCGAGTGTCTTATCGGCCATGGCTTTCCTTTATATCAGCTCGGCAAGAAAATACAAGATAATCCTTGACACGCATGTAAATGTAAATATACATTTACATTACGCGAACGCCAACGCACGCGGGTCCATGTTTTTTCGGGGGTTTGCACCTCCGGTCAACGCACTGAGGAGAGTCTTATGGCTGCTGCAACCATTTCCACTGCAAGCGTACCCATCACAACCGTCGAGCATCCGCTGCGCAACCCGAATTATCGCCTCTGGCTGATCGGCGGCACGATTTCGCTGCTGGGCGACCAGTTCTATATGGTGGCCTTGCCATGGCTTGTCTTGCAGCAGACCGGCTCCGCCGTGGCCATGGGCGCCATCATGATGGCCGGCGCTATTCCGCGCGCTCTGCTCATGCTTATGGGCGGCGCCGTCAGTGATCGTATGTCCGCGCGCAAGATCATGATTGCCACGGCGATGGCACGCACTCTCTGTGTCACGGTGATCGGTGTTCTGGTCTGGCTGCGCGTCCTGCGGACCTGGGAGCTATACGCTCTGGCGGTTGCTTTTGGCGTGGCCGATGCATTTGCCGTTCCTGCACAAACGGCCTACATGCCCTCGCTGTTGAAGCGCGAACAACTGGTCGCGGCATCGTCGGTCAGCCAAAGCACGGCACAGATGACCACTATTGTTGGTCCAGTTCCAGCCGGGTTTGTGATCAAGACGCTGGGTGTGGCGTGGGCCTTTTTCGTGGATGCCATCAGTTTCTTGTTTATCATTGGCGCCCTGTGGAAGCTGCCGGATCCACCTAAGTCTCAGACGGCCCGGAAAGCGATGTTGCACTCGATCGTGGAGGGAATCGCCTACGTGGGAAGAGATCTGCCGCTGCGCTCACTGATGCTGCTGGTCACGATCCTGAACTTCTGCATTGCGGGGCCGGTTTCGATTGGTCTGGCATACTTGACCAAGACGAGATTCGGTTCGCCGGCCGTGTACGGCATTGTGATCTCGGCGGTTGCCGCGGGAAGCTTGCTAGGTGCGCTACTGGCCGGTGTCTGGAAGATTCGCCAGCGCGGCGTGATGATTCTTCTGGTGTCGTTGGTGTTGGGTGTCTGCCTGGGATCCATCGGCCTGCTCGGGAAAGTGTGGAGCATCGCCGGCGTGCTGCTGATCATGGGCGCAGCGGCGGGAATGGTCAACATCCACATCGGCGCCTGGATCATGCAGCGGATCGATGTCGCGGTGCGGGGGCGAGTTGCGAGCGTGCTCATGCTTGCCTCCTTCGGAATAACCCCCATCTCCCTCGCGGTTGCAGGATTCTTGGTTGCGTGGAGCTTGAAGCTCATGTTTCTGCTCGCTGGAGGACTCATGGTGTTGGCTGCCGCTGGAGCTTCGTTCCAGAAGCCAGTGCGGGAGATTGAGTAAGCATCCGGAGCTTACCTTTGTGCAAAATTGGAAGTCCCGTTGGGGCGTGGCGCCGATTTCGGACGAATGACGGGCAAACCGGCCGTTATGACAATGGTTTCATCCACAGATTTCGCGGATGACGCAGAGAATAATGGGGTCGGACCAAGCCCAGTGATCTTAACAAAGAAGATAACTTCCAAGACAGGGTGTTTTTGACGCTTAAACTGCCCTTTTCGAAATCAATAATCACCGCCGAGGCGCAGAGGGCGCAGAGATTTTAGGTCATAGGTGATGGGTATTAGGGAAAGCCAGTCCAAGCCGCCCCGGCGGCCAGGAGTTCAAAGTCGAACAACGGAAATCCAAGACAGTCGGATCAGGCGCCGACGTTCGGCATTTGTTTCATCCACAGATTTCTCGGATGACGAGAAGAGAGAAATCAGGCACGCCGCTGCTTCGGGTAAACTCGCGTTGTCGAGAGCCGTCTATGGTTGCTTCGTCAAACGCGCCATGAAACCGTTTGGTGGACCGTTGAGGGCTCCGTCGGCGTCGACGGTAAAGAGCGTTTTATCGCCTTCACAGGTCAGCGTGACCTTCTTCCCCTCCTCTGAATAGGTGCAGGGGGTAGTTACCGGTCCGGTCGAGACATACGCTTTGCCGTCCGTCTTGAACTCAATCTTGACGACGCCACCGTTGTCTCGATAGGTATTGCCCTGCACTTTTCCACCACAGCCGGCGGCGGCGAGCAACAGGGTCGCGAGGACAGCGACCGCGAGAATGTTCGAAGGATTTGGTTTCATCTGTCATCTCCGTGTGATTCGATGCTGTTGTTGGTGTCCGGATTATTCCCGAACCCTGGCCGTTGTCGCCCCACTTGAGACTGCTCCGGAGATGCCGCCCATTCAACAGAACCCGCTCCCGATCGGGGTTTGGTTCGCCCGGGGCTCTTGGTCCGCATCTTCAAGTTTCGTTCTTGCAGTCGAACCAGTAGCAGTTGTGAGGAGGCACTCCGAGTGTCAGGGTTCTGAACCATTCGCGGAAGCCGCTGTGTATGCGACCCGCGCGCCGGCTTTCGAACTGTGCTTTCACTTCGCAATGCGCGACGGGCGAGATAAAACCGTCACGCCGCTTTGGAATTTTACGAGCGCCCCCCTTTCGAAATCAATAATCACCGCGGAGGCGCCGAGCGCGCGGAGAGTTTAGGGGATAGGGAAAAGCAGTTCAAAGTTCAAGGTCAAAAGTCCAAAGTAGAATAGCGGAAATCCAAGCCATCTGGATCAGGCACTGACATTCGACATTTGTTCCATCCACGGATTTCGGACGCCCGCACTGGAGTGTCCTGAGGCTTGGGCACAGTGAATAGAGTGGTACAATAGCGCCGGATTAGCGCATACCACCGCGTCAAATAAACTAAACGTCCTCCGAACGCTTCGGAATGCCTACCTTGGTGGAACTTGAGCTAGTCTCCGACGGACATGATATTGGGCTGGAAAAAGGGGACAGACACCTCCTTCCGAGGAATCTTCAAATTTCTCTAAGAACAGGTGTCTGTTCCCATAAGATATTTGTGGAACTTGAGCCAGTTTCCGACGGAGAGGATATTGGGCTAAGGCGCATCGGGGCGGAAAGGAATTGTCGTGAGCGGCAGCTTAGCGAATTCGTTGGCAGTCAGTTTTCTCCTCGCGATTCCCAGCAAGGTGATTTGGTCGTATTTTGTCGGTGGAGTGGTTCTTGCCATCGGGCTGGTCGCAATTTTCCTTCGCGGCGATTGGCAAAAGGCGCGAGGATTCGACAAGCTGATTCTGTTCGGGCCGCTTTTTTACGCCGCGCCACTCGCGGCCTTCGGCACCGAGCATTTCACGCTGACCCAGGCCGTTGCGTCGCTCATCCCGGCGTGGATTCCGTGGCATCAGTTTTGGGCGTTCTTCGTGGGCGGTTGCTTTATTGCAGCCGCGCTCAGTGTGGTGACGAAGATTCAGGCGCGGCTCGCGGCGAGTTTGCTCGCCTTGACTTTTTTCCTTTTTGTTGTGCTGATGGACGCCCCGGGATGGGCACGACATTCGGGGAATCGGTTTGCTCTGGCACTCACCCTGCGGGAATTATCCTTCAGCGGCGGCGCTCTGGCGCTGGCCGCCTGCCTCACTGCGCAGTGGCGCGAGCACGGCAAGCACATCGCGGCGACGGTGGCGCGATACTTCATTGCCATTCCGGTGCTGTTTTACAGCTTCGAGCAATTCTTGCACGGCAATTACGTTCCCGGCATTCCGCTGGAAAAGGTAACTCCCGATTGGGTCTACGGACACGCTTTTTGGACCTACCTGGCGGCCGCGGTCTACGCGGTCGCGGGTCCAGTGTTGCTTGTTGGCAAGAAAACCCGCGCCGCAGCGACCTGGCTGGGTATGACCGTGCTCTTCGTGGTGTTGGTCGTCTACGTGCCGATCGGAGTCGTGGAACGCACCAGCTTCATCGGCATTAATTACCTGGGGGATACGCTGATGTATTGCGGCACCCTTCTTCTGCTCGCGGGCGCCATGCCGCGCGAAGTGAAAGTCGGGGTCGGACCAAGCTGAGTTCTTTTTACAGAGAAGATAACTTCCGAAACAGGGTGCTTTTGAGGCTTAAACGGCCCCTCTCGAGATCAAAAATCACCGCCGAGGCGCCGGGGCGCGGCGCGACGACTCGTTCAGGCTCACGGCCGCGCGGATCAGCGCCCTGAACGCGTCCTCGTCGATCGCTTCGCCCTCGTGGAAGTCGATTGCGCGCCTGGCGTTGCCCTCGAGGCTCGAGTTGAAAAGGCCTGAAGGGTCCTTCAGTGAGGCGCCCTTGAAGAAGGTCAGCTTCACGACGGTCTTGTACGTCTCGCCAGTGCAGATCAGTCCGTCGTGTGACCACACCGGGACCCCTCTCCACTTCCACTCCTCGACCACTGCGGGGTCGGCTTGCTTGATCAGGGCGCGGAGCCGGGATAGCATCTCGCCGCGCCAGTCGTTCAACTCCTCGATTCTCGCATCGATGAGCTGAGCGGGAGATTCATCTTTCTTCGAGCCGATCTTCTTCTTCATGTCGTTTTTTCTCCTGCGCATCCTTTTGGTCGCTCTTTATTTTATGCTTAACCGGCCCTTTTCGAGATCAATAATCACCGCGGAAGCGCCGGGGGCGCGGAGGGGTTAGGAAATAGGTATTAGGTGATAGGGGATAGGTAATGGGGGAAGGCAGTTCAAGGTTCAAGGTCCGAAGTCCAAAGCAGAATAGCGCCAATCCTAGCCATCTGGGTCAGGCAGCGACATTCGAGAATGGTTTCATCGACAGATTTCGCGGATGACGCAGAATGAAAATCAGTTCAAAGTTTAACCTGCCACAGCGCCCAGGAGATCAAAGTTCAAAGTCGTGTGTCCGTCTCTGGAGCGGTCCGTCGCTTTCGACAACGCATGGAGAGCGACCCGTATAAGTGTTGGGGGATAGGTAATGGGGAAAGGCAGTTCAAAGTTCAAGGCTCAAAGTTCAAATGCTTTTGACAATCGAAAAGGGACCCACCTTGATCGCCAGGAAGGTACCCACCCCTCGGGGGGGTTAGTAAAAAGTGGAAAAAAAATATTGCATACCGGGCCTCCCCTTGGTATATAGTCGATTATCGATATACTGATTATCGATTGCCTATGCCCAAACGAAAACTCGATCCAATGCCCTCGGCGGCATTCCAAATCCTGCTCTCCTTGACGGGTGGCGACCTGCATGGTTACGGCATTATGCGGCAAGTCGCCGACCAGACCGATGGGCGCATGCGACTGGGCCCGGGGACACTTTACAGCTCGATCCGGACCCTCGTCGAAGAGAAACTCATCGAAGAGGTGGACCCGCGCGAGGACACACGTGCGGGCTCGGCGCGACGCCGGTACTACCGGCTCACCCTGGCGGGACGCAAACAGGCGCGCGTTGAGGCGGAGCGACTGGCCGGATTGCTGCGCGTGGCCCGGGCCAAGAAGATCTTCAGGGGGGACTATGTCTGAGTGGATCTATGCCTGGCTCTTGCGCCTTTATCCCTCCCATTTTCGCGAGGCCTATGGGGAGGAAGCCCTGCAACTGTTCTGCGACCGCGCCCGCGATGAGAAAGGATTTTTGCCAAGCCTGCGGCTGTGGCTCGACCTGCTCGCCGATTTGGCTGTTTCCCTCCCCGGCGAGTACCACCGTGTGTCACCGTCGCTCCACAGCGCTTCCGCCCAGCAGCGTTCGGACGGCACGCCTTCATTCCAAGTTCTGGAAGCGAGAGCGCCCCGCCTCGGAGCGCTGCTTTTAGGAGGCATGCTGTCGCTGATTTCCCTCGCGGCAACGACGGATTTGATCAGCCATACCGGGAGCTATCGGCCTCGAAGTTTCTCGGTGGCGCAAGCGCAACGATCCTCCTATGCGCGTTCTTCCGCGTTGGGTCGTCAGGCACGGCAACCCGCCGGGGATTCGGAAGAGGAGGCCTTGACGTCCCGACATCAAAGAGAGGGCGCAGACAGCTCAGTACCCGGCGATGGCAATCCTGAAAGTTTCGAGCCGGGGGTGCTCTTGTTGCCTGGCGGCTCCGGAATGCCTCAGGCACAAACCGCTCAATCGAGACCACAGGGCGCGACCGGCGCGATAGGGGAGGGCGAGAAACTGGATGCGGCGGGGCGGCATCGCGTCATTGAAAGGGTGATCGCGAATCTGAAGGAGCACTACATTTATCCAGACGTTGCGCAGAAGATGGCAGAGGCGCTGCTGGCGCACGAGCCGAGCGGCGAGAACGACGCCGTGACGGATGGCTTGGCCTTTGCGAGTCTGCTGACCCGGCGTTTGAGAGAGGTGAGCCATGATCTGCACCTGGAGGTGATCTATAGTCAGACCCGTTTGCCTGATCACTCGACCGGGCCATCGGGGGAAAGCCTGGCGCGTTACCGGAAGGCCCTGGAGGAGACCCACTGCACGTTCGAGAAGGTCGAAATCTTGTCGCACAATATCGGCTATCTGAAGCTTAATTCGTTTCCTGATCCATCCGTATGCGAGTCAACGGCGAAGGCTGCCATGGCATCTTTAAATGACGCGGGGGCGATCATCTTTGATTTGCGGGACAACCGGGGCGGGCATCCGGGAATGGTCATGCTGATTTCCGCCTACCTCTTCAATCATCCGGAGTACATGTATAACCCGAGAGAGAATACGACGGAGCAGTCGTGGACGCGGTCGCCGGTTCCGGGAAACAGACTGGCCGACAAGCCGGTCTACGTGTTGACCTCGGCCCGGACGTTTTCCGCTGCCGAGCACTTCACCTACAACCTGAAGATGCTGAAACGCGCCACGCTGGTGGGTGAGACGACGGGGGGCGCGACCGATGTGGGGATTTTTCATCGGATTGACGATCACTTCGGAATGGGGATTCGTGAGACCGGAGGGATCAATCCCTACGCCACGCCCGACTGGGCAGGAACGGGCGTCGAGCCCGACGTGAAGGTCAATGCCGCGGAGGCGTTGGAGACAGCAGAAAAGCTGGCGGCGAGCAAACTGGAAAAGAAGTAGCTGGAATGAATCTCGGGGAATAAATATTCACCGCGGAAGCGCAGGGACGCGGAGGGGTTAGGAAATAGGTATTAGGTGATAGGGAATAGGTAATGGGGAAAGGCAGTTCAAAGTTCAAGGTCCGAAGTCCAAAGCAGAATAGCGCAAATCCTAGCCATCTGGGTCAGGCAGCGACATTCGAGAATGGTTTCATCAACAGATTTCGCGGATGACGCAGAATGAAAATCAGTTCAAAGTTTAACCTGCCACAGCGCCCAGGAGATCAAAGTTCAAAGTCGTGTGTCCGTCTCTGGAGCGGTCCGTCGCTTTCGACAACGCATGGAGAGCGACCCGT
>JAIQFV010000053.1 GCA_020073085.1 Terriglobia bacterium
CGCCCCTGTGCTTGCCGGCCTGCGCCCCCAATACCTACATCGGACGCTGGGTCGGGGTCAATCCCATCCCCGATAGCGTCACCGTTACCTCCAGCGAGGGCGGCCGGGCAACTTCCTTCATAACAAGGATCAGATGAGTGGGAAGGCGATATTGATTGACTGTTTCCATTGGGTGGGTGAGCTGCCAGGGGTTGTACCCCTGCCAGCTCACCCACCGGTTTTCCGTATAAGGTTTTCCTTAGATGGCAAGACAGAAGCTCATGCAATGACAAGGATCATAGACAACCTTTGAGAACAACCACGAGACAAGTGACCTGCCGGGGTCATGTCTTTTGGACACCGAAATTACATTTCATTCACACAAGGGCCATCCATGAATTACATGATGAACACCAACCTATATGAGCCTCTCCACCCCCGCACTCAAATGCGTAGATTCACCCCAGTCGCATTGGCTCTGATGTTCTTGCTTTCCTTTCCCGCTTTCGCTGCCAGCACCTATGAAATTCCAGTGCCCCGCAACGACGCTACGGTGAAAGTAGGATTAGCCCTGACCAATAGCGGCACATCCCCCGCCAACGTGCTACTCCGGGGCTTCTCCAAGGACCCCAGCTCAGGCTCGCGCTTCATCACATCGGTGACTACCTCGATCACGATCCCTCCCCTGGCGCAAGTGTCGAAATTCCTGAGCGAGTATGATACGCGGTTTGAAGGTTTCGTCGGTGGCTGGGTCGAGATCAGTTCCTCGAGTGCTGACCTCCATGCGATGTTTCTGAACTCCCCTACCAACATCCTTGCCTTTGCCGGCTCTTCAGATCCTACGGCAACTGCCACCGATTTTGTTCTTCCTGAGTCCAAGGTGGATCCCTTGGGGGATTTTGAATTCCTGATCATCAATAACAATTCGGTGCGCGCCAATGTGACTCTAGAGTTCATCGATACCGCTTTCTATCAGTTCAACAAAAGCGTGACCCTGGAGCCGCAGGAGGCCCTGGATAGCAAAGTCCAGAGTTTCTTTCCCAAGCTGGTGGATTTTCCGGGCGTGCCGCTGGGCAATGGGTATATGACCGTCCACTCCTCACAGCCTCTCAGCATTTATCAGCAAATATCGAATTCGCGCCTCATGGTTGGTCAGTCCCCGCCCCCACTGACCACCGGATCAACGCGGCTCTTCTTGCCGCAGTTCGTGGCAGGGCCTGGCTGGTTCACAGAGATGAGTTTAGTCAATCCCTCCATATTTCCGTTGGAGGCGACGGTGAGTCTCTTGGGCGAACAGGGGGAGTTAGTGACGAACGGCGTTCAGGCCAACCCTGTAAAGATTATAATCCCCAATCAAGGACAGGTCGTTATCCAAGGCAAAACATTATTCGGCATAACGGGATCTGGATTGGTGGTCGGATCCGTGGAAATTTCATCGCCGAACGGAGCGATCATGGGTTCCGCCGTAGTCGGTGATGCGGTGCAGGGGCAGTTTGCCACGGCCGTTCCCGTTCTCGGCCAGACTTGTATGGAGGCGGTTTTCGCCCAAGTGGCCTCGGGAGATGCAGGAGGGGTTGGCTATTGGACCGGGCTCGCCTTTCAAAACCCCAATACCTCTCCAGCCACCGTGCTGATCACGGTATATTCCTTGGCCGGAGATCTCACGGGACAAGGTTCGTTCACCCTCCCGGCAGGCGGACGAATCTCGAAGCAATTAGTGGAGTTGATTCCTGGATTCGCACCGCAACTGGGCGGGCACATTCATGTGGTGTCGTCCGTCCCAGTCACTATGCTTGAAATCTTCGGAAACGGAAGGCTCGACTTCCTCACCACCGTAACCGCATCGGTGATCCGCTAGCGCCCCGCCCAATCTTGAATGCAAGGAGGGTTCTTGTTGCCTTTTCAACTTTCTAAGGACCAGACCTGAGCACCGATTCACAAACTAGTTGAGACTCTACCGGTGGAAAAAAAGTTTGTCCCTCCTCTCCTCCCGAACTACGCACAATCAAGTGCAATCAGGGAATGTTACTCTAGTACCCTGTGCGCCTCATCCGCCAGATGAGGATTCTCTCAAACCTACCATCCTTTGTATCATATTAGAACACGGGGTACATCTCTAAGTGTTACCTCGTTACACATGACTTACGCGACAAACCCACATCAAAGACCCTTCATGCAATCCCACTAGGGACGAAGATAAGGCCCATCTCCGCGGGTTTCTGCCCTACAATCAAACACGGTCACGCTACCCATCCGGCAATTTAAGATACTGAAATTGCTGTGACTTAGCGGGCAATCGAACCGGTCTTAACCCGCCCTCTCATAGGTCCGCAATCATGAAGGAGGATTGGTTTGATCGTTTTCCATTGCTAATTTTTTTCTCCCGTCTCCTTGAGATTGCCGCCGCATGGAAGGCAAAATGCTAATAAGAAATGTGCGACCAATGCCGCCGAGCAGAGCGAATGTGTAAACGGACGCTTTAAAGAGGGTTTTACTGAGTTCTGATTCCGTTTGAATCTAATGACCGTATCCGAATCCAACATCAAGTTCAAAGAGCGAAGGCTCCCCTTAGACAACCTCCTAGCTGGGAGGGCGCACCATTCGCAGGCAGGAACACCACTGTTCAGGGCCCTTCGTCAGAGTCGATATGCCGCCCTGTTCAGTCTGCTCTCTCTAATGCTGCTTTTGTTTCCTATCCTTTCGACAGCCGACGATTTCCATGTATGCCAGCTCTCCTTGATCCGACAAGCCAGTCCGATCCAGGCAGAGCATTACATTTTACGATCCTCGCACTCTTCTCAGTCCAAAGATGAGGATATTTGTCTTGCTTGCTCGTGGATGACAGTCGAAGGCACAATGCCAACAGCTTTGGTCACACTGCCAGTGCTCCATGCAAGAACGGAGGATCTTGCTCCTCAGCAACTTCCCTTTCCACTGATTCAGACCGATTCATCCAAGCCCGAACGGGCACCTCCGCTTTCCTAAGCCGACCCCCTGCTTCAATTCTGATCTTGTTTCCCTGCTGCTCGTCAGTCGCCAGATTCCTTCATTTTGATCGCGAGGGTCGGGACACGAAATCAATTGAGTAAACCGACGTGGAACAGGTCGCTATTGATGGTCCGCAGACCTCATTTTTTTTGCTGAGGAAGGCTCGAACCGGCGAACAACGATCTGATTTATCTTTTTAAATCCAAGAACAATTGAGGATCTGAACGCTCTCCTATACCCAGCCCTCTCATACAAATCCCCCATGAGTTGAATGCCCACCGACTGAACGGAGGAGATGGCGGTCTCCTCCGTTCTAATAATCCTTCATCTGGCAATCCATTGGGTTTGCAATGATCTCATCATTTTGCGACTGGCTTCGCGTGACCTTATCGATTCAGTACCTCCTGACGATCCTAGTTTGTCGGTTTGCGCCCGTGGTGCATCGCCCAATGATTTGTGGAGTGGACCAAAGTATGTAGGGATCCCCTGCGCATTCGGTTCCAAATGCAAAATTCCTTACCAAGGGACCAAGGAGAGGTCTTCCTATTCTAAGAGTAGATAAAATAACTGACGTCGGGAGTGCAAGATTATCAATTACAGATTTTTCAAATCAACTGGTCTCGATAAGCATACTTCCCTGGGATGCCTAACCTAGAATCGTAAGAGAAAGCTATCCACGATTCCAACTTCATAGTTGTCAAATCAGAGCCAGCTAGAGCTGTATTTGGCATGGGAAGGAGGACGTCGAACCAAGGGGAGATGTTTCATAATGAATCACATGGTATCGCAGTGTTTCAGAATGAAATTTCGAACCCGCCTTGGGATCCAACATTTATAGATATTGCCCTTGTCACGGCCGTTCTCATGTCCATAAAACCTCGTACCTGCTGTTCATCTGACAGAAAGACTCCTTCAATCTCTGTCCAGAATTGGAATTTTTTCAGCCCTGAAGAGAAAAACGTGTGACTCCCCCAAAATAGTTCGTGCTTAATCCAAGATAGTTTGCTAGGATGTGTTCACATCAAAATATTGATGGGGAGGTTCTCCTAGACACCCCCAATAGCTAGAGAAGGTCTTACATCTGAGGGGGACTGCGGGTTGCTGGGTCTACTAACATCCAATTATAAAGAAGTATAGTTCAGTTTCTAGATAGAACTAGAACACTTGTTTGGTCATTGCGGAGCCGCCGTTCCATCTCCACTGTGCCGCGGTGATCGTGTGAATCTCCCTGGCTCTTGATTTGTTTCAGCCTGGAGTTTTTGAATGGATTCACGTCAATCCCCCAACGCGGTCCCCTGGAATCTCATCCTCATTTTCCTGACATTGACGGTCGGCATCTATACCGCCGGTTACCTCTACTACTCCAAGCAACGCGAATACATCAAGAAAGCCGCAGCCGAAGAACTGAAAGTAATTGCCGATTTGAAGATAAGGCAGATTTCCAATTGGCGCGAAGAGCGATTAGCCGATGCCCGCATATTTTACGGGAATCCATTGTTTTCGGAATTTGTGCAACAGTTTCTGAAGAACCCAGGGGACATCAGATCCCGAAAAAGTGTTCAGGACTGGATGTTGCATTTGATGGAGAACCATGATTACCGTAGCATCACGCTTTTGGATGCGCAGGGCTCGCCACGATTGAACAACCTAGAGGGTGCCAAAGAAGTCGACGAGCAAACTCGACAAGGCGCTTTAGAGGCTCTTCGTAAGAATGAAATCATCTTTTCCGACCTCAAGAAAAACAGTAACCTCAACGTCGTCTATATTGATGTCTATGTGCCCATCGTCGCATCCTCCGGGAATGGAGTGGTTTCCTGGGGGATCCTCCTGGCGAGGATCGATGCCCGGAACAGCCTTTTTCCTTTCATTGAATTCTGGCCGACCCCCAGTCCGACATCTGAAACCTTCCTGGTTCGGCGTGATGGTAATGATGTTTTGTTTCTGAACGACCTCCGTCATCGGAGGAACACTGCCCTCACCCTTCGAATTCCCATCAGCAATTCCAGCTTGCCGGCTTCCAAGGCAGTGCGGGGGGTGACAGGATTTGTGGATGGCATTGACTATCGCGGGATCCCGGTGCTCGCTTACATCCAGCAGATCCCCCATTCTTCGTGGAAGCTCATTGCCAAGGTAGACGCCGACGAGGTCTATGCGCCCGTTCGCGAACGCGCCACGTTCCTCCTGATCGTCGTAATCACCCTGACCCTTGGAGCAGGAATGGGTGTGGGTTTCCTCTGGCGACTGCAGCAGGCTGAATTTTATCGCCGGCAATTTGAAGCAGCGTTGGAACGCCAGGCGCTCACCCGGCACTATGAATACCTGACCAAGTATGCGAACGACATTCTGATTCTGGCAGACCTCGAGGGCAACATCATCGAGGTCAATGACCGGGCCGTTGAGGCGTTCGGATATCCCAAGGAGGAACTCTTGCGCCTGAATATCCGAGCATTGCGCGCCCCTGAGGTTCAGTCCGCGAGTGAGGCCATTCAGACCGAGCTGGAGCAACGCGACGGGTTAGTGTTTGAAAGCATCCAGCAGCGAAAGGACGGAAGCACCTTTCCTTCCGAAGTGAGTGCACGGAGTTTTCGCATTGAAGAGAGAAAGTTTTATCAAGCCACCATCCGCGATATCACGGAGCGGAGGCGATCGGAGCAGGCACTGACGCTGCTTTCCAGTGTTGTCGAGCAGACTGCCGATTCGGTCATGATTACCGACAAGGCCGGTGTGATTGAATACGTGAATCCTGCGTTCGAGGGGCAGGTCGGCTTCACGAGAGAGGAGGCCGTGGGTCAGACACCCCGCATCCTCAAGTCGGGGAGACACGACCGGAGGTTCTATGAAGGGTTGTGGAAGACGATTCTCTCGGGGGAAGTCTTCAGGGCAGTAATGATCAATAAGAAGAAGAACGGGGAACTCTATCACGAGGAGGAGACGATCACTCCTATCCGCGATGGCCAGGGGAACATTACGCACTTTGTTTCCACGGCCAGAGACATCACGGAGCGAATTCGAAATCAAGAGAGTCTCGCCCTGCGGCAGGACACATTGCAGTCCGTCTACGATATCGCCATCACCGCGGGCAGCTCGTTCCAGGCGATGTGTGACCAGGCTGTTTCGAGACTGTCCCGGCTCCTGGCCCTCTCCCATGTCATGGTCCATCGTGTGGTGAGCGGGGAGTTCAGGGTGGTCTCGACGAACACCGTGGGAGAGCTTTCTCATGAAAAGACAGACTGCCCCATCGCCTCACTGGCGGCACCCGCTTTGGAGAGAGGGGTGACGTGCCAGTTTAAGAGCTCTTTGAGAGACCGGTTTCCCGGAAATGTATATTTTGACAAATACGACCTTGAGACCTTTGTCGCAGTTCCCATCAAGGACAATGCAGGCGCGACCATCGGCCTAATTATCGGCATGGACTTTGAGCCGCGGAGCTTATCGGAAGAAGAACTCCAGCTGATGGAAATCTTCGCAAGTTATATTGGTCACGAGATAGAGCGGGACCTTCTGCAACTCCAACTCCAGAAGGCGCAGGAAATGAGGATTCTCGGGCAGGTGGCCTCAGGCGTTGCACACGAAGTTCGAAACCCGTTAAGCGCCATCCTTGCGATTATGGAAGCCATTGATCAGGAGCTTGGGGACAATCCGGATTTTAAGATCCATCTTTCGCACTTTCGAACGCAGGTCAGCCGACTGTCCCACCTCATGCAAGACCTGTTGGAGTTGGGAAAACCTATCCCTCCCTCCAGTCTGCAGCCTGCCTCTCTGCTTGAAGTGTGTACCACCGCGGTTGAAGTTTGGAGACAATCCAGCCATGCCGCCAACTTCACTGTCCGCGTCATTGACCTTCCCGAAGACCACAAGTCGTTAGTACTCGCGAACACCGACAAGCTCTTGCAGGTTTTTATTAACCTGTTGGACAACGCCGCCCAGCACAGTCCCCCGGGGAGTGAGATAAACATCAGGATGAGCAGACTGAGCGACTCCGGCCTCCGAGTGGCCATCATCGATTCGGGATCAGGAATTCCACCGGAAAACCTGAAGCGGATTCTTGAACCCTTTTTCACGACCAGAAAGGGAGGGACAGGATTGGGTCTGAGCATTGTCAAGCACATCGTAGAACTCCACGGGGGAGCGCTGTCCATACGAAACAATACTCCTCCTCCGGGCTGCGCTGTGGAAATTAATCTTCCGGCCATTCAGGACGAACAAACATGAAGCCCGAAATTCTATTGGTCGACGATGATCCGGGAATCCGGTTTGGATTCTCGAGGTATCTTGCAAAATCCGGGTTTGTCATCAAAGAAGCCGAATCCTTGGCCGATGCAAAGGCCTCGATCTCCGTACAAAGATTCGATGCGGTCATCCTCGATATGAACCTCCCTGATGGGAACGGTCTCGATTGGATTCCTGAGATCAGAGAGAACTATCCGACCACTGCCATCATCGTCATCACCGGCGCCGGGGATATATCATCGGCCGTGGAGGCCATGCGGCGAGGAGCTGATAACTTTGTCCCCAAGCCCGTGGGCATGGAAGATCTTGTAGTTTTCCTGCGGAAGAGCCTCGAAGTCGGCGGTATGAGAAGAAGCCAGTTGATTTCCCAGCGTCTGATGAGAAGGGAAAAACCTTACTTTGGTGAAAGTCCGGCGATGAAGAAGGTTCTGGAACTTGCCGGCCTTGCATCGGAAATGAATTCGCCTGTCGTCCTGTTGGGTGAGACAGGAACTGGTAAGGGCGTGTTGGCTCGATGGATACATGCCCATAGCTCTCTGCGAATTGCGCCTTTTGTCGAAGTGGATTGTTCGAATCTGAAGGGTGAATTGTTCGGCAGCGAGCTGTTCGGCCATGCCCGTGGAGCCTTTACCTCCGCTGTGCAGGATCGGGAGGGCCTGATTGAAGTAGCGGACGGCGGAGTCCTCTTCCTGGATGAAATTGGAGAGATCGACCTCGATTCGCAAACCCAATTCCTAAAAGTCATCGAAGAAAAGCAGTACCGAAGGGTTGGCGAGGTCAAAGTCCGAAGGAGCGATTTCCGGCTGATCTGTGCAAGTAACCGCGATCTCCGGGATGAATCCCAGCACGGCCGATTCCGTAAGGATCTCTACTTCCGTGTTTACGTTTTTCCCATTCACCTTCCTCCGTTGCGGGAAAGGCCCGAGGACTTGCCCGGACTGGTCCTCCACTTTCTCAGAGAGATGAGTTTTCATGACACTGAAGCTTCTCCTAAAGTAATACAATCGCTGCAAGCGTACCCGTGGCCCGGAAACATCCGTGAATTGAGAAACGTGCTGGAAAGGGCTGCCCTCCTAGCTCGACGAGAACCTCTGTCCATCGATCATTTCTCTGGACTCTTCTCAACTCAAAGCCAAAACAATTCGGGCGGAGAAAGGTCAGCCTGGGTGCCTGAAAATGAGAAGATGTCAGTATCTGAGAATCAAAATCTCGATTCCGAAGGAGGTGCCATTATGGCAGATGGAATCCTCCAGGCGCTAAAGAAAAGGCCTGAAGGAATGACCCGAAGCCAGATTTCGGCGCTCTTCGGACATCACAAGTCTGCAAGGGAGGTCTCCTATTCACTTAACTTGCTGTTGGAGAAAGGGTTGGCTTCCCAAGAAAGGGGGCAGACTGGTGGCAGACCAGTTGAGCGGTGGTTTGCAGGTGGCCGGAACGGTGAGAAATAGAAACAGGCGTGCGGGAATTGCCTCACCCTTTGGATAATCTGGGCTTGTAAAGTCGCCTTCTTCAGCTTATTCCGCAATATCTTGATTCGCCCATAACGGTCCACGTCATCAAATTCTCCCAGTTAAGCGAACCCTGCTTCGTAGAAGACATCATTTTACACTTCCCACCATCAGTTAACCAAGATGTTGAATCATTCACTCTAAATACCTGAATATAAATATTCTGTTATTGCTTGACCCATCAATCTAATCCTACTTAACACTGGCCATCCATCTCCCAATAATGTCCAATAATAAGAACCTAGTTCTATTTTGAAACTTTCTGTTGGGAATGGCGAATCTCGTGCTCTTACTTCGGTGGGATCGATGGTGTGGAGGGGGGAGAGAATCGAGGAAGCCAAAGGAACTAGCGGACTTTCCAATGCTTTGAAAGGATCGCAGAGATCGTTCCTGAAGAGGTGCTTTCAACTTCTTTCGCAGTTTAGGTCATTTAGAAGAAGTGATCATGTTCGTAACTGTGCTTGTAAGTCCATTTATTTCTGAATATGCTTTCAGGAACTTGCGAATCACGGGCGTTTGGATGTTCGGGTAGCCAAGGCGCCAAGGCATTTACTTTACAAAGAGAGGTCAGAGGCGATGGCGATTAGCATACCCATAATTGAGAGAGCGGAAGGACAGAGGACCCCAATGATTCTGCTCGTCGATGACGAACCCGGAATCCGATTTGGTTTTTCACGTTATCTCTCGAACACCGGCTTTGTGGTTCGTGAAGCAACTTGTTTGACGGAAGCGATGGAAGCTCTCTCAAAGGAGCCATTCAACGCCATAATATTGGATATTAACCTTCCAGATGGGAGTGGGCTTGACTGGATCGCCAGCTTGAGAAGGAACCATCCGGACATGACCATTGTTGTGATCACTGGGTCAGGCGAGGGCGGGCTTGCAATTGAATCAATACTTCGTGGCGCAGACGAGTTTCTTCGTAAACCAGTCAGCATGGAAGATTTAACTGTTTCCTTACGACGGAGTCTTCTTCAAGAAATCTGATACTTCAAGGTGGTCCGGTGATGTCGGACTGAAGGCCAACAGACGATCCCTTTACGAATAAACCAGCGGCAGGTGCGGGTTCTGCCTTTTTCACAACAAACTGGATCAGGTTTCTACGCTTATTTCGCTATTTTCGCAATGGGAGTGCCTTCGTGTTATGGAGCTTTAAGAAAGCCTGAAATGCCAACAGGACGGATCCCGCTCCTATTCTCTCCTTAAAGACTTTGATTCACCTGCCCGCCCCACAACCCTGAACGACAATTAGAGTACCCAACCCAACGCTCTCACAACATCTTAGACGATCGCGGCTCATTCGTAAGGAATCCCCCACACGGCTATCGATTCCTCCCGGGCGGGTCAGGAGCTCGTTGGTGGCGAATCCAGGACGAGAACCTCCGTTTGGCACAACACATGCAAAAAACCATAGAGACTCAATGGAAGACACTTATTTTCCAGGAAGGAGGCCCCTGATGCCTGACGAAAGATTCGAAGCGACTACAATGTATGGGAACCCGCTCACTCTTGTCGGTCCGGAGTTGAAGGTCGGGGACAGGGCGCCTGATTTCTCAATGCGCGATCTGGATCTGCAGCATTTTACTTTGAATGATACACGAAGGAAAATCCGGTTGTTCAGTGTGGTGATTTCGCTGGATACCCCCGTGTGTGATGCACAATCAAGAAGGTTCGACTTGGAGGCCGCAGGGTTAGGCGAGAACGTAGAGGTCATCACGGTCAGTTGCGACTTGCCTTTTGCCCAAAAGCGGTGGTGTGCTGGGGCGGGGGTCAAGAGGATGACGGTGCTGTCCGATTACTTCAATCACTCTTTTTCGAAATCTTACGGAGTTCTGATTAAGGAATTGCAGCTTGATAGCCGGGCAATCTTTGTTGTCGATGCCCAGGACACGATTCGGTATGTGGAATACGTTCCCGAAATCGGCGAGCACCCCGACTACGACAAAGCTGTTGGTACAGCGAGGGCCTTGGCAGATTTAATCGCAAAATCACGCGCAGTAGGGTATCCCTAAGACTCACCAGGGCCGGCTGAAACCAATCAAAGACCATTAACCTGCTGGATGCTTCAAGCCACCCCCTCCCGCGACACATCATCTGGAGAATTCGATTGACCTACTCTCCATGGCGCAAAGCTTGGTAATCCCAGCATTTAAACAGTCGTCTGTCCTTAGCTCATTTGAGAAAAAGAAATACCCTCTTCCCTATATTTCCTTCTTAGTCCCATCACCCTATTTAGCTAGAAGAAAGACCCCTAATGACAATTCGCATACCCTCCATTCTGAAACAGGGGGGCGCTCGTATGATTCAAACTGAAACACATGTAACCCCAGCCCAACAAGTCCACTAAAACCATAACGTTCACGATATCAGCCAAATAACAGAATAATCCATTCTGGCAAAGCAGTTGCTAATAGACTTGCGTCCCCGAATTAGCAGGAGACAAATTCGGATAGGCGCTAGCTAGGGCTTGACCTAGCTGCGAAGAAGCATCCGCTTCAGAAAGACAGGAATCGTGTGCTTATTGGCAAGGCAAACGAGGAACGACCAATTCCGGACCTGCTTGATTCCCCCACCCGACCACGCCGGTGAAGGGAGTACGGGTAGCAATCTTCCGTGCTGAGGCATCGCGTGAATGCCCCCTTAGAGGGGCAAATCCCAAAAGAAGAAGAGTAATAAAAATCAAAAAGGAGAGAAGGAGAGGAAAATGAGCGAACGAAACTTTTTTCTGCCGTGGAATGCGTCCAAGGCGCGACTCAAGGCAGCGGAAGATGCACGGAAGAACCGGTTAGAAATTGTTAAGGCATACTCCCAGGGTCAGGTCAGCCGGCGAGACCTCCTGAAGTGGGGCCTCATCACGACCGGGGGCGCGTTGGCACCGATCGGTGGCCTGAGCCCTTTCGTCAGGCCGATGTACGCCGACGGCGGCGGAAGCAGCAGCATCCCGACAGGTGCACCGCCGAGCCCAGGGCTGGTCGGCTTGGATTTCACTCAGGCCATGCCCCGTTTCGATGTGTTGCAGCGGAACCCGGTTTCCTCGCTGTATCCCACGCCCACCGCGCTGTCGAATCAAACGTTACAGGCTGTGGACCCCGCGTTGGGTGGAGGCTACGGTCCCATCGAGGGCCGTCCCCCGGGAGCCATATGGGCGCATCAGCGGTTTGATATGTTCCCGCCGCAAGTGGCCGTGGAAGCTTCACAGATGGGTGCCACGACCAACTCAGTGTATAACCCAAGGGTTCCTTCGAGTCTCAATTCCGGCATCGATCCGACCCAATCCATTCCCTTGAAGTTCCACCCCGCGCTGCCGACCCAGTCGCCGCTGAACGTGTGGACTTTCAATGGAACGATCCCGCCCAAGCTGGTTCAAGCACGTTACGGTGAGCCAGTGCTTTTCCGGCACCACAACAGACTTCCCGCTGATGTTACCCAGAACGCGGGTTTCGGGCGGAACACGATCAGCACCCATGAACACAACGGGCATCACGGCGCTGAGAACGACGGTTTCACAGGCGCCTACTTCTTCCCGGGCCAGTTCTACGACTATCACTGGCCGATCGTTCTCGCCGGACACGACACCATGAACGTCAACGCCACTGATCCTCGAGCTGGAAGTCCGGACGGCAGCGGCGGCATCAATAAGGTCCCAGGCGACTGGCACGAGACCATGAGCACACACTGGTTCCATGACCACATGTTCAGCTTTACCTCCCAGAACGTGTACAAGGGCAACGCGGCGATGTTCAATATCTACAGCGCCCTGGATCGTGGGAACGAGTCAATCAACGACGGCGTCAACCTCCGCCTTCCCAGCGGCACGAGAGATGACTGGGGAAATCTCGATTACGACGTGAACCTGCTGCTGTCGGAGAAAGCTTGGGATTCCGCCGGGCAACTTTACTTCGACATCTTCGACTTTGACGGGTTCCTCGGCGACGTCATGACCGTGAACCTCGCCTACAAGCCGTATTTCGAAGTGGAGCGTCGCAAGTACCGTTTCCGCATCCTCAATGCCAGCGTCTCCCGCTTCTTCAAGGTCGCACTGAGCGACGGCTCCGTGATGATTCAGATCGCCAACGACGGCAACCTGTTCCCGCACCCCGTGCCACTCACGCAGTTAGACGAGCAGGGCATCGCCGAGCGGTATGACATCGTCATCGACTTCTCCCGCTACAGCATCGGGCAGAAGGTTTGGATGGTGAACCTGTGCGAGCACCAGAACGGGAAAAAGCCGTCCAAGGACCTCTCTATCAGCGACGCCTTGGCTGGTAAGTCCTCCGATCCTTGCGTGGGAAAATTCCTGGAGTTCCGAATTGTCCGGAACCCGGCGCAGCCCGATCAGAGCCAAGTGCCGGCGACCATGATTCCGAACCCGGATCTGTCAAGCATCCCGGTGTCCCGTGAGCGAGTATTTGAGTTCGGCAGTGGCGCCTCACAGCCCATAACCGATCCGACCACCTCGATGTCGGGCGTACCCTGGGGCGTCAAGACAGACGGCGGGTCAATGCTCAACGCCAGCTTCGGCCGTATTTCGGCAGCGCCTAAGTATGGTACTCGCGAAATCTGGACCCTGAAGAACGGTGGCGGTGGCTGGGATCACCCCATCCACATCCACTTTGAAGAAGGCCAGATCCTTGCCCGCAACGGCAGCCTCAGCAACGTGCCGTCGTGGGAGCGGGGCCGCAAGGACGTCTACCGCCTGCGTCCAGCCGGTAGCGTCACCCTCACGATGCAGTTCCGTGATTGGGGTGGAATGTTCATGGAGCACTGCCACAACACTGTGCACGAGGACAATGCCATGCTGGTGCGGTGGGAGATCGATGACGGAGGGACCCCATTCCTGAGGCCGCTCCCGACCCCGGTCCCGACGCCGCAGGGTGTGACGTTCATCGCGCCGGAAGACATCGCCCCGACCGCCTTCTAACTTGGCGCCAGGAGCGACACAACAAGCCGGCGGGCCGCCCACGAGGACGGCTCGCCGGCTCTTCTCCGAGAATCGAACGAGAACGGAATAGAGGTCTGAAGTCAAAAGCAATGGTTCTTATTTTTCGGAAGATCGGCCTTGAAAGCAGCTCGTGAAGGAACTGGATACCGCTGAGCGGAATTTAGAAAGAGCTGAACTTGAGGAGAATTCAACTATGAGCCGCAAAATTGTGAGAATGTTCCTGCTTGGCATATTGATCTTCAGCATGCCCTTATTAATTCAGTCCCAAGGCACTGCCGTGAATTCCTCCGCACAGGAGAACGATCTCCAGTACAGTTGCCCGATGCACCCCGACGTCAAGTCAAAGGGACCGGGCACGTGCCCCAAATGCGGGATGACTCTAAAGAAGGAATCTCACGCTCACGCCACCGCTGCGCCCAGCGGCACACGCTGGGGAGCAGACTACTTTCCGAACGTCCCGCTGATCACGCAGGACGGAAAGACCGTTCATTTCTACGACGATTTGCTCAAGGGCAAGCTCGTGGCGATCGACCTTATCTACACTCACTGCAAAGATGCCTGCCCGCTCGAAACCGCGCGCCTGGCCCAAGTACAGAGAATGCTGGGCGACCGTGTCGGGAAAGACATCTTCTTCTATTCCATCAGTATCGATCCCAAGCAAGATACGCCAGCGGTGCTCAAGGCCTATGCGGAGAAATTTCACGTTGGACCCGGCTGGACCTTGAACCGCGATGGTCATACCCCCAGCCTCATGATCGGCAACGTCCCCGCCGGGCAGTGGATGATGAACTCCGCTTTGGACAACCCCCGGTTCCTCTCCTTGATGATCGGCCAACTGATGGACAGTTGGAAGGACCATAAGGTGGAAGCTGTGAAGAATTACGCCGAAGTGCCCTCGCTCACCATCAACAGTGGACAGTATCTGTTCGCGACCCGCTGCTCCGCTTGCCACAGCATCGGCCACGGCGCCAGCGTCGGCCCTGATCTGCAGGGCGTGACCACTGTGCGCAACCGCGCGTGGCTCACGCGATTCATCACTGTGCCCGACCAGATGCTGACCGAGAAGGACCCCATCGCCACAGCACTCTACAAACAGTACAACCAGGTGCAGATGCCCAACCTTCATCTGAACCAAGCAGAAGTGAATGACATCTTGGGCTACCTGGAGACTCAAACCGTCTCCTCCCATGCGAGCACCTCGGTTGGAGGGAAAGCAGGAGAAGCGAGAATGGAATCGGGAGTCATGATGCGGTGATCGGGCCCGCCCGGCAGCTGGGAAGTCTGATGCCAGCGGCGGGATTGGTCTGGTTCAGCGGTTGGTTTGCGCGGGTTGAACTGGACTGTGGGAAATGATACTGAATGGGAGTTGGAGCTGCAGTTCCACGCGGCCTGCCTGGATTGATAATCACAGAATGAGTCCATTCTGCAGGTTGATCACAGGAGGGTAGTGGAGAGAGATCACAGACTCCAACGGACTGGCGAGGGAGAGATGGTCAGCGTACAACATTCTAACATTGGCCAACGCGCGCGAATGGCCGGAGCGAATGCCTTGTTGCTGCTTCTGACTCTCGCCGTCCCCCCCCAGGCCGCGAATGCGATGCTCTATATTTCGAAAGATATGGGGTCGGCTTACGATCACGTTCGAAAGGGACTGCACTCTTGGGTCTCCTATCGAGTCCTGCGCCGGGATCGATGACACGGCCGATTCTCTGATCAAGCGTTTCCCGTGTCACCGATGGTGGTTGAGTTCCTGCGCGGAGTTGATGAACGAAAGAGTACTCGGGTTTAACAAATACACTTGAGGGGGAAAGTCATGGGAGAGGGATTGTTACAACCGATGCATTTGCTGGTCATCATAGGGATCGCCTTTTTTGTCTTCGGTCCCAAGAAGATTCCTGAACTCGGCCGAGGCCTGGGAGAAGGGATCCGCGGTTTTAAACAGGCGCTCAGTGGGAATTTCGAAGTTGCCGAGCAGAAGGCCATCGAAGCGCCCAAGCATTCAGAAAATCAATAGGGCGCACACACGATCCTGCCTGAGCACCTCCGTCCGAATGGACCGAAGTCCCCCTGGCTTTCGGATAAAATTCCGGACGGAGGGCGTTCGGGCAGACTTGGTGAGGGTCCCGCCATCGAGGAAACGCATCGCCATGCCGGCCAGCCCTCAGCTTCGTGTCCGCGCGCAGTGCTTGTAGGAAGGGGACCTCAGCTCGATCACCTTTGATGAGGAAACGAAGCGTTGCTGCTTTGCCTCTGACCCGATCGAAGAAACGTGTTCACAGAGCAGACGTGAGCTCTTCCTCCGACCCAACCTCACCCCGCACGCTCGGGCGAGGCTGTCGCCGATTTCAGGGCGACGATGTCGGACGATTTGAATTGTTGTCCTGACAAATGGCGTGAGATGAGGGAACAGGTCATGGTTTAGATTTCCTTCTTTCATCCACAGCCCCTGCCCGCAGAAAAACCTGTCAAATTCTTCTTTGCATATTCCGCCCAATCCGTAGAAAATGTGCATAAAGGAAGCCCTATGATGACGCTCAAGTTCTCGCTCCTGATCTCTCTGTTAATCTCATCCGCTTATCCTTCGTTGTGCCAGACCACGATTTCCGATCCCGGCACCAAGCGGATTTGCGATGGGGTGAAGGATGTCGCATTGCCCGCCCAGGATCGTCCCAGCCCGGAGGAAGCAAAGGCGCTGACGAATTGCGTGTCAGAAGACCTTTACTTCGGTTTCGGGCAACCCGTCGATCTAGCGAAAGCTCGCCAGTGTGCTTATCTCGAAATGGAAAGAGACAACAAGAACCTTCCATTCGCAGGCAGGGCGATTCTGATGATGGTTTATGCGAATGGGAAGGGCGCGTCCCGGAACTTTGATGTCGCGATCAAGCTGGGATGTGAAATGAGTGGTGCACCTAACGATGTCGCCGGCAATGTGCATCAACTCGCACGTTTCAAAGAAGGACACTGGAGCGGAGACAATTTCAGCGTTTGTGATCACAGCTCCGGACGATACATGTATTTGCAGTGTGCCATTCTCCAAGACCGATTTGACAAGCCGGAGCGTGACAAAAGGCTGAATGCGATGGTGTCCCAGTGGAATGCGCAGGACCGACAGGCATTCCAGCCGCTGCAACTGGCGGCGGAGAGGTTCTTCAACACCCACGCCAGCCAGGAAGCAGACCTCGAAGCGACGATTGAAGTTCATGAAAAGGCCTTCCTGGAGAGGGGCTTCAGTTCGATGCTCGAACAGTGCGAGCGCGGCGAATTGCCCAGGTTCACAGCTGAGCAATTCGGCCAGGCCGATGCGGCTTTGGGTACTGTGTACTCCAAGATTCAGACAGGGACTGTTCAACGTTGGGGGACGGTGACTGTCGAAGGCATTAGGACCGCTCAGCAGGCGTGGATTTCCTATCAGGACGCCTGGGTCACCTTTGGGAAGCAGAAATATCCCGGCGTCAGCACTGAAAGTTGGAAGACGTGGCTCATACAACAGCGCGTCGAGATGCTGGACTTCTTTCTGCATTGAGCCGCGGGATTCCAGCTTAACGCGGATAGGAGAAAGTCAGACCTGCGAATCAGCGTGAATTGCTACCCCCTCTAATTCAAGCTAATTCAGCTCCCCGCCATCCTTCCACAGACCTTAGAGCTCTCTAACCTCCATTCCGATCCATGATTAGTGGTTGGAGGATGAACCCTCCTTCACAAAAGAAAGCGGGTGGGAGATGCGCATGAGTTAACATCCTTTAGCGCTTCTCCCACCCGAGGAGGAGGGAAGATCAAAACCCACAAAGACTCATCTGATCCTTGTTATGAAGGAAGTTGCCCGGCCGCCCTCGCTGGAGGTAACGGTGACGCTATCGGGGATGGGATTGACCCCGACCCAGCGTCCGATGTAGGTATTGGGGGCGCAGGCCGGCAAGCACAGGGGCG
>JAIQFV010000054.1 GCA_020073085.1 Terriglobia bacterium
CCCTGTCTACGCTTCAACTGCGTCACCTCACGGTGGCCCAGGCAAGACTCGGGGTCAGGATGGTTCGCTACTCCTTTCCTGTGCAGTTCTTTCATCTGCGACTTCATGCCGGTTTATCCCGGCGCTCGGACAGACACCTTCTCTTAAGCAACTTCGCAGGACGGCAACAAGGTAGGTGTCTGTCCCTCTCTACTCGCACCATCGACCCCGGCAAGCGAAATGTATAACAACCCGGGCCATTCCGGTGAAACTATCTTTGACTCTCCAGCATCGAATTCAGGAGATGTTCCACCTCCCCTTAGGCGGCTATCACGAGAAACCGTGCCGACAAGGGAATAAAAAATCATTATTAGGAGGCTAGGAATGCAGAAAGTTTAAAACCTTTAATCTGAAAGATATGTGGTTCTCCCGTCGTGGTGTTTTCCATCAACTTAGGATTTCCCGGTTTCCTGGCTTCCTAATTAAATCCGGGTTTGGTTCCGGCTCGTTCGGGTTAGGGTGATGAATGTCATGCTCCCGGAGGTTTTGTGATGAATCGATGGCTCGCGATCCTGGCTTTCTTCTGCGTCGTGATTCCCCTTCCCGCGCAAATGGGCCCTGGTTCTATTCCTCTACAGAATCCTGCGAGCGCTCAAGAAGTCCAAACCGTTCGAGAACTGTTGTACTCACCGGAGCTCAAGAATCAAGCTTGGGCCGCCTACCTGGCTGAGAAATACGGCTTGGTGGAGTTCATTCCCGATCTCGAAAAGCTGCTTCGGCCGGTATCTTCGGAGGCAACAATCCACAGCCAGCCCGAGACCGAACAATTGTTCCTTAACCGGATCGTTTTGGGGGCCCTGATTCAACTGAACGCCTCTCTCTCGTCGAATGGCTTGATGGCTTTCTACGAAGCATTCCCGGACGAAGTAATTATTTTAATGGCGAATTCGCCGAAAGAGCACGAGGACGCTCTGCTTTCAATGATCCGAAAAGAAATGACCCAGGACCGATGGCTGGCCGCCTCGAATCTCCTGGCGAACATCCGGACCCCAGGTTTTGCGGCGCAGCTAGTAAAAGACCTTAAGATCGTTGTCGACTTGACCGTGGTAGACCCAAATCGAGGACCTGGCGTGGGAGCAGGCTCGGCCAGCGTTGGAGTTGGATGTGGATTCTACTGGACTCCTCCCGGATTTCCACCCTGGGTTCAATATCAGTTCACCACTCTTCCCCAGCGGGGAGACGTCGTACTTGCTCCGGGACCTCACACCGTCTACTACCATCGTGGGTGGGCTTCAAGTGATTCCGAAGTGGATCGAGATCTGTACCGGCGCGAGTACCTTGCATATCTCCTCGGAAAAGAACTTTCATCATTCACCTTCAATCCGAGGGCGTATCACACGATTCAATGGAAAGGGCCTGAAGAATTCACGCGCGAACTCACCCTCCTGTGGGAAAGCAAGAAGAGCATGTTTCAGATGCTGGTTCACGATCTTAGAGTGAGCCACCTGTTGTCCGATGCGGAAGCCGAGTCATTGAGGCCGAACATTTCACTCCAGGTGCGTGATTCGAGGCAAGACCAATCCATCCCGTTGCAGATCCCTCAATTCAACTGACGATCGAGGTCAAACCCGGTGTGGCCGTGCGATCGGTACGGCGCCGGTCTCCACTCAGTTCGAGGGAAACATTCAAAAGCCGTTCTAGTCGGCCCCTCCCAGCAACGGCCCCCCTGACAGTTCATACCCCGTCGCTCTGAACCCACACCTCACGTATGCATCACTCTGTCCTGGCATTCTATTTGCATCAACAGGCAACCTGTCAACCCCCTTCGGCGTCCTTACAGGTAGGGAATGGGAGGCTGTGAGGACGCCCAGGGGTTCAATCAGAAGATTCCCGTTCAATATCACGCCTGGTCGTCACTCAACCCATCAACCAGTACTTGCCTGACAACGTTTCTTCTCAAGGGGTGAATCTCTGAATCTTACAATTTAGTCGATCTTCGACCGCAGGTTCACGGGAAGGAGAAACCCATGCAAATCATGACCCGGACCAGGCGATTAATTCTCCCAAGCACTGCCATTCTTCTTTTTCTTTTCTTTTTCTCATTTTCCATTGTTTCCAGCCAGGAGTCTCCTCCCGGCACGATCCGCGTCCGCGTGACCCTTATTCCGGTGGACGTGCGCGTGACCGATCCGAAGGGCAAGCCCATTCTGGACTTGAAGCAGGAGGACTTTTCGGTCTTCGAAAACGGCGTACGGCAGGACATCCGGCATTTTTCTGTGGAAACACTCACGGCGACCGTTTCAGGTTCCGCCGACAAGGCGCTTCTGCGAAAGGTTCCCCGGCTGGAACTGGTCCCGCAGACGGCACGAACCTTTTTGATCCTGCTCGGCCGGGGCCGACTGAATCGCCCTTTCAAAGGTGTCGACGCCCTGACCCAATTTGTACGAAATGATCTTCTGCCCCAGGATCGCGTGGCTGTGTTTGCCTACAATCGCGCGACTGATTTCACCACCGACCACGAACAGATCGCGCAGGTGCTCGAGCGGTACAAAACGATCCATGAGAAGATTGAATCACAACTCGACCTTCGTTCCAGAGGGCTGGTTGCCATATACGGAAGTAAAGAAATCCCCAAGTCGTTTCAACCCGATATTGACACAATCTTCGAAGCCCACGGAGCCATCGGTTCGCGCCAGGTGCCTCCCGGACACATCACTGATTCCGGGCAGTTGGTGAGGGATTTAAACCAGGCGAGCCAGACGCTGCAACGGATGGAGACGAACGCCGCCTTCAACCCCACCACTCCGGTGGGGCAGGCAGTAACACCGGAAACAAGTCCCCCCTCGGTTTCGCCCTTCGACCGCCTTCAAGCCGAAGCGCTCACCGACCTGCCCTTTGAAGATTACGTGAGCACAGCCACCACGACCATGCAGGATCTCCGAAACATCTATACTGCGATCGAGTACCTCCGCTACATTGAGGGGGAGAAGCATTTAATGTTTTTCACTGAGAACGGCCTGTTTCTTCCCCGGCTGGAAAATGACAAGAGTATCGCCGCCATGGCCAACGACGCCCGGGTCGTGATTGATACCGTTCAGACCGGCGGCGTGGATGCATCATTCGGTTTTTCCTATGCGAGTGCATTGCCACGTAAATTCGTTGGTGCGGAGACCCCCGAGGAACAGCAGATGATCCGTGTGGGCGCGAGTGGGGCATTTGCGATGTCCACGCTGCGCAATATATCGCAAATGACCGGCGGCGTGGCCTCCGTCCGTGAGAAAACTCAGATCGCCCTGGCACGGCTGAATGAAGTGACCCGGGGAGGATACCTGCTGGGTTACTATCCCACGGACAACACATGGAACGGACAGTACCGGCGTATCACGGTGAAGGTCACTCGTCCCGACGTGAACGTCTCCTTCCGGCACGGTTACTACGCTCACGACACCCTGGAGCCGTATGACCAGGAGGCATTTCTTTCCTATAGCCGCATCACGGCGGCCGCCGGCTACACCGAGGACATCAAGGATCTGCCCTTTCAGTTGGAAACCAAGGAAGACCGGTCTGCCCCAGGAAATCCTCAAGTGGTGGTCAGCTTGAAGGTTGACGCGTCACGGGTCCCCTTCCAAACCGTGAACGGCCTCCGCCAGGGAAAGCTTTACATTACCGTTTTCTACGGAGACCCCAAGGGGAAGAACCCCGCAGACCAGTGGGAGACCCTGGAGATGAACCTGCGCGAAGGAACCTTTCAGCGGGTGATGAAGGAGGGCATTCCGTACTCCATGCGCATCCCGTTACAGGGATCCAACCAGGCCCTTCGGGTCGTCGTTTACAACTACGACAGCGACCGCGTCGGCAGCCTCATGACCAAGGTGAAATAGGGCGAAAACGCGGACCGCCACCCCCTATTCACTTGGACGGGCCTGAAACTGGTGGTTGTCCTGAAGAGTTCATGCTATTCCACCTGTCTTTCACCGCAGGTTCGCCGGAAGGAGGAACCCATGCAAATCAATACCGGCACCAAGCGATTCATTCTCCCAGGCACCGCCGTACTTCTTCTTCTCTTCCTTTTATTCTCCTCAATTTCCTTTGTGTCCAGCCAGGAGCCACCCCCCGGCACGATCCGTGTCCGTGTGACTCTCATCCCGGTGGACGTGCGGGTGACTGATCTGAAGGGCAAGCCCATTCTGGACTTGAAAAAGGAAGATTTCTCGATCTTTGAAAATGGCGTGCGGCAGGATGTTCAGCATTTTTCCATTCAGAATTTTTCGACGATGTCCGCCGAGCCCGGAAAGAAACTGCTCCTGCGCAAGATCCCCCGGGCGGAACTGACACCTCAGACCTCCCGGACCCTCCTCATCCTGTTCGGTCGCGGTCGATTTCAGAAACCCTTCAAGGCCGTCGACGCCTTGATTCATTTCGTGCGGAACGGCATGCTGCCACAGGATAGTGTGGCGGTCTTTGCCTACAACCGGGCCACCGATTTCACCACCAACCACGAAGAGATCGCCCAGATCCTGGAGCGCTACAAGAAATTTCACGAAAAGATCGAATCGCAAATGAAAATAAGGTTCAGTGGTCTGGCCTTAGAATACGGGAGTCGGGAAATACCTGATCCCATTCAACAGCAGATCGACACCATCTTCGAGGGCCCCGGCGAGATAGCCTCCCGCAGGGTCTCGCCCGCTCGAGTTCCCGACGACACTGGGCTCTCTCAGGAGACTCAAAGGGCAGGCACGGCCACAATAATAAAAGAAATGGTTGAGTCGTCCTCCCCAACGTCAGGCATCGGCCGTCTCCAGGTGATGGACATGACGGAGCGAGGTAGTCTCTCCTCTTTGAGTCGACTCCCTTTCACCTCACAAACCGACCTCCCCCCGGAGGAGTATTCTGACCTCGTGTCCGGCGAGACTGCACAGGATCTCCAGAGCATTTTCTCTGCCATCGAATATTTGCGTTATCTGTCGGGAGAAAAACACTTGATGTTTTTCACTGAAAATGGGCTGTTTTTGCCGACCCTGGGTCACGACAAGAGCATCGCGTCTATAGCCAACGATGCGCGCGTGTCGATCGATACCTTCCAAACCGGAGGCCTGTTCATGGAAGTGGCCGCTGGAGGTATATACCTTCCCTCCTCAGAAGGGGTCCCTTTCAATGCTGATCCATCCTATAGCCGACCTCCTGCCGCTTCATCCGTTCAGATGGGGGTGAGTGTCACACGCATCTGGGCCCTTTCCAGCCTGCGCAATATCTCCCAGTGGACGGGAGGACAATCCTTCATCCATTCCAGCATTCCGGGTTCCCTGGCGCAAATGAACGAAGTCACCCGGTCCGATTACCTCATGGGCTACTATCCCAAGAATCCCAAATGGGATGGTCAATACCGCCGCATTACCGTGAAGGTAAATCGACCCGGAGTGCTGGTCTCGTATCGTCATGGTTACTATGCCAGCGAGACTCTGGAACCTTATGATCGCGAAGCCTTCCTGAAATACAGCCGCATCGCCTCGGCGGGGGGGTACGAGTACGCAATAAAAGACCTCTCCTTTAAGGTAAACATCGCAGCGGACCGCTCCGATCCCAAGAACCCCCGGGCCAAATTGGATCTGGTGATCGATCCATCCAAGGTCGGGTTCGCTGTCGAGAAGGGAGTGCACAAAGGCGAAGTGGACATCGCGATCTTTTACGGGGATCCGCATGGGCGCTCGGTAGAAAGCAGGTGGGACACTTTACACATGACGTTGAATGACGAGACGTACCAGAAGGTCATGAAAGAGGGGATTCCGTTTTCTACACAGATCCCGCTCCAGTGGAATGGTCAGACGGTCAAGGTGGTCGTTTACAACTACGACAACGACCGCATCGGCAGCCTGATGACCAAGGTCAAGTAGGGGAAATACAGGGCAGCCACACTGAATTCCCTTTCCATTCAGAGGCCCGGAGGGCTGCTCGAGTGTAGCCCGTCTGTCGAAGATCCGCCGTGGCGAAAGCCCCGTCCGCCGTAGGCGGAGGGCGAGGGCGGGGTAAGAATCCGACGACATTCTAAGCCCCGGAGGGGTGAAAGAACGCCTTCATTTTCCAAAACACCTCGTGTCAGACCCAGAATGGATTGGGGGTCAGATCGAACCTACACAAATAGATTCTGCCTCTATGTCCTCCGGGAGCTAATCAGAATGAGGGTTCTCGCGACTTTTCGATTGTATAAAAGTTCAGACCTGAACAATTTTGGACTCTTTCGATGGCTTAACGTCCCAGTTTATTCTGCGCGCCGTGCGAGTCGGTTCAAGTCGGCATCAAAGGTAAACAGGCGGTCTCCCCCTGAGGCGGCCTTGGCGAATAGGATGCAATCCACAATGTCCATGCCTCGTTCTGAAAAGAGGGCCAATGCGCTGATCAAATCCTGCCGGTCGTCATTTGCAATCCCCTTATAATGCAAAAGATCGATGAGACTAAAGGCGGCCCGGTCTTTCGGGACCTTGTATATCTTTGTCAGGACGTAGACGCACTCGGCAACGACGCTTTCGAGGATAACGGCTCTCGTTTCGCCCCGCTTCACTTGATCAAAAAATTCCTTCGCCTTTGCATGCCAGCTCGGGTGATCGGCGACTAGATACCGGACGATGGTGTTGGTGTCAGGAAGATTTCTTTCCGGTTTTTTCACGGACCGCGACCTCCCACGCCTCTTGCTTCCTTTGCTTCATGGAGACGTGACCCTTGACGTTTCCTGCAAATTCTCTCAGCGAAGCCGCTGCGTCTCGCACCGGCTTTACCAACACGAGATCGCCCTCCACCTCGAAATACACGGAGCTGGCCTTCAGTTTTTCCCGAATGGCCTTGGGAATCGTGACTTGACCTTTTCGAGTAATCTTCACCGCACCCGTCGTCATCTGCATTCACCCTATTTTCTCCATATTCATTACTTATTGAAAATGTAATACTATTCGGAAAGGTTGTCAATATCCAGCCTTCCGCTCGGGGGGCCTGTCCCCGATCCTGGTCCTCTTCTATTGAGGTTGAGAAAATATCGTGACAGAGAACATTCCGAACCGAGGAGTCACCGGCCCTTGCGGCTCTGCCGCCTCCGCCTCGGCGGACGGAAAGTCTCGGCCTTTCCGGCTTAGCCAAATCCTTTCACCCCCTTTTGAGGCGCTCAACGTCCGTGTGGACCGCAATTCACCGCCTTGCCCTGCACATCTCTGTCCTGTGTCCAGGCGCGAGCCCGTTTATCGGGCGAGCCTGTTTATTCTTGAGAATTCAGGCCTGACACGGCCTTCCTGCGGTAGACTCAGACGTCGGAAGGCGCGAATGGTAAGCGGAAATCATCGGCGCGAAATATTGTTGTTTGGAAACAGCGCTCCCGCAGCCAAGGCAAATCGCCAGGGTGTCGGCTTTTGGTACTGGAAACTAAAGAAGAGCAAGCCGCCAACGCTTCGGGAGAGGCGTCCAAGTACATCCGTGACTCAGGAGAGAGATTCATGTTCAAAAATGCCGTGGTTCGACCGCCCGCTGCCAACTTCGCCGCGGGGCTGACGACTGCTGACCTCGGGGCGCCCATTTATGCGAAAGCCCTGGAACAGCACCGAAGATACTGCGAGGCCTTGCAGCACTGTGGTCTGGCCTTGACGAAATTGGAGGCTGATCCGCACTATCCCGACTCCACGTTTGTGGAAGATACGGCCATTCTCACTGACCGATTCGCGATCCTTACTCGCCCCGGCGCGGTCAGCCGGAGAGGAGAAGTGGCGACTATCAAAGACACGCTTGCCCGGTTTTACCCGAAGTTACACGCCATCATATCGCCCGGCACGGTGGATGGCGGAGATATCTGCGAAGCGGGCGATCATTTCTTTATTGGCATCTCACAGCGGACGAACAAGGAGGGAGCGCGGCAACTGGCTGGAATTTTGGCGCAGGAGGGATACACATCGACTTGCATCGACATTCGGCGAATCAAGGGCATTCTCCATCTCAAGAGCGGCCTTTCCCACCTCGGTGATAATCGATTGGTCTTAATTGGCGCGCTGGCAGATCAGGCGGGCCTTGCGGGATATGACATCGTCCACGTCGAGCCCTCCGAGAACTACGCGGCCAATTGTGTGCAAGTCAACGAGGTTGTACTGCTTGCGGCGGGGTACCCGGCTTTACAATCCAGTCTGATCCAGCTGGGTTACTCTGTGATCACCCTGGAGATGTCGGAATTCCAAAAGATGGATGGCGGATTGAGTTGTCTATCGCTCCGGTTCTAAAATCATTCGCGGCCGACCTTGTCGCTTCTCCGCTCAGTCAGCACCGTCGTCCTCCAACGACCGTTCAGTTGCGCAATCCGCTCCCGGTGCCCAACGACTCGAAATCCACACCTCTCTTGAAGCCGCAGACTCGCGGTGTTCTCTTCGAAGGTGCTTCCCTGGAGTGTCCAGAATCCCTCCCTCTCCGAATCCTTGATGATCCTATCGAGAAGGGCCCTGCCGATCCCCAGCCCCCGCGCTGCTCGCGCCACGTACACACTGACCTCGGCGACGCCGCGGTAGCATCGCCGCTTGGAAACGGCAGATAACGCCGCCCATCCCAACACCTTGCCGTTGGATCGGGCGACGAGCCGACACACTGGCAGATGCATTTCATCCCAAACCTCTTGACTTGGAACGCTCGTCTCAAAGGTTGAATCTCCGTCCTCAATCCCCTCCCGGTAGATTTCCGCGACCTGCGGCCAATCGGCAAGCATCATGGACTCAATCGAGAATTCCATCTTATTGTAACCAGCTGTTGGCGAAACACGCTGCGAACTGTGTCTTCATCGCCGATCTCTTAGGCGTAACTCATCATCGTAGGCATGGTCTCTGCCTTGGCGAATGTTATACCTGCGGCACCCGAAGAACGTCCGGGTTCAGATCGGAGAAATGTCCTCGATCCCGATTTGCCCCCAAACTATTCCCTCATTTCAAGGTGGTTTCTTCCTTCAGCCGTTCAGAAATCCATATCTTGATAATGGACTGACGCGTGACTCCGAGCCGTTGGGCCTCTTTGTCGAGGGAGTGAATCATCCAGGAAGGAAAGTCGACGTTCACGCGTCTCGGTTCCTGATTGGCTCTTCGGGCTCGGGACAAATCCAGGACTTTGCTGATGTCCTCGCCACGGTCAAATTTCTTATCAAGTTCCCTAGCTTTCATAGAGGGCCTCCTCCTCTTTCCTGGATCGCCTGACGGAGATGATTCTGATCCTTTCGTTGCGGCAGGTGATGATGGCGGACCAGAAAATCCCCTGGATCCTGCCGATCACCAGGAATCTGGGTTCATCGTCCGTTCGAGCGGGGATCTCGAGCACATCGGAGTCTTCCCAGAGCTCTTGAGCCTCAACAAAATCAATGCCGTGCTTTGACTGATTAGCCCGGCTTTTTTGAGGATCAAATTCAAATTCCATAAAGGTATAAAAAATATACCAAAAGAAGAACCATGTCAATATCCGGTCTGGGACTGGCAGGCGCTGAGGCAAATCGATGGACGAGAGGAGAAGAGGGGGAGAAAAAGGCTTCGGAAGTCTCTCAACCTTACTGAAGATCTCAGGGGAACTCATCATCGCGGGCATGGGGTTCGCCTTGGCGAACCCCATGCCCGCGGCACCCAGTCAGATTTACTTCGGTTTACTGAATACGGTTGGATCGGGCTTGGTGTTCACCTGGACGGAGGAGGCGGTCACGCTGCCGCTCTTGGCCCCGTCGCGATAAGTGGTGTGCTTGTACGGGAACTGGAGTCCTTCTACGGCCTTGAAGTCGCTCCACAAATCCAACACCTCGGCGGGTCCCTGAAGTCCCGTCTGCTTAAAACGCGCCCCCACCAGCATCCGGGTGGCGGGATCGAAGTAGAGCTTGGTCGGGCCGGCGGGCGATGTCCATTCGGCGGCGAGCAGCTTTTGACCTTCCACCTCCTCCTCACCGATGAATTTCACTTCGCTCTTCCCTTCCAGCGCCTGTTGGAACAGCCCCCAACCCGCCGTCAGTGCGATGGTGCGCAGATTCTCTGCATTCAATGCGGGAGGGAGATCCATCGTCCCCTGGGGGGATTGCAACCAGCTCGACTTCCCGTCAAATCCCGTTTTAATCGCAGCCATGGGAAGCGTTATTTCAGCCCGGATGTGGTCCGGGTAGGCGACGACTACCGAGGTCTCCACCGGGAAGGTGCCCTGCGGAGTGATGAATTCACCTTGTCCCTTGAATTCAACGCTTTCGATCTTGGCGAGCCGTGCTCCGCCCGCCGCCTCCGCCGCCGCGGTGAGGAGCGCCTTGCCGCGTTCAAGCGACTCCGGGGTGGCCGCCACGCCGGTCACCTTCGGCTTCCTGAGATCCGGGGTCAGCAAGTCCACCTGGTCGAACGGCAGCTCTTCAAACTTCGCCTGGGGAAAGTCCTTATGAAGGGCTTCTCCGAACGCCTTGACATTGCCCACCAGGACCAGGACCAGGTTGTTCGAATCAAAGTAGCGCCCTGCGATCTCTTTCACCTTCGCGGGGTCCACCACCATGATCTTTTGCTGATAGACATCGTTGTAATCGGCCGGCAGGTTGAATTGCACCACCGTGAGGGTACTCGATGCCACATTTTCCGCGGTTTCGGACTGGATGGGAAACACGCCCGCCAGGTAGTCACGCGCGAAGTCGAGTTCTTTGGGGTCGAGCCCGCCGGTCGACATCTTCCCAATCAAATCCACGACCAGCTTGGTCGCCTCGACCGTGGCCTCGGTGCGCGTGAAGGTGGACGCGGAGAAATCACCCGCCTGCTGGTAGCTGTTGAACGATGAATAGGCGCCGTAGGTGAGACCCTTCTTCTGGCGCACTTCGGTCGAGAGCCGCGAGTTGAAGCCGCCGCCGAAGATGCGGTTGGTGACCAGCAGTGGAATGTAATCCGGGTTGTTTCGCGGAATCCCCAGACGGCCGACGCGGATCTGCGTCTGGTTGGCATCCGGTTTATCGACTAAGAATACCCGCAGACCCTGGACGGGCGCTGGGGCGGGCGAAGTCTGAGCCGCGACGTCCCGTTTCGGCCACACTGCGGCGCCGAGATATTTTTCAGCTGCGGCAAAGGCTGCGTCCGGAGCGATGTCGCCCGCAAAAGCGAGCAACGCCTGGTCCGGGGTATAGTGATCGTCCCGGAAGTGGATGAGATCGTCGCGCTCGATCGCACGCAGCGAATCGGGCGTGCCGTTGCCGGGCAAACCATAGGGGTTCTGGCCATACAACAGCCGGCTGAGCATGGCACCGGCGATGTATCCGGGATCGGAGTATTGCACCTGGAGGCCGGACAGGGCCTGCTGCCTGCGGCGATCCACTTCCTCTTTCTTGAAGGCGGGATGGAGCAGGATATCTGAGAGCAAATCCATACCCAGGGCGAAGTCCTTCTTGACGACCCGGACGGTGAGGCGAGTATCGTCCTTGCCTGCGCCGGCATTGAGACTGCCCCCCACAAAATCGATGGCCTCGGCAATCTGCTCGGCAGAGCGCGTGGCCGTGCCCTGTGTCAGCAGGTCGGCGGCGAGGTTGGCGATCCCCGGCTTTCCTGCGGGGTCGTTTCTCGACCCGGCGCTCATGAGCACCAGGCGTACCGCCACCAGGGGCTGCCGGCTGTCGGAAATGACAAAGACACGCACCCCGTTCGAAAGCGTTCGAGTGACCGCCTTAGGAAACCGGTACGGGGTTGCCGCGGCGGGCGCGGGCATCTGAGTTACGAGCTTCACCCCGGAAGGAACCGCCTCTCCCGTTTTCTTTTGCTCCGTGGATTTCGATGGGGCAGCCGGTGGCTTGTCGGTTGACTGAGACCATGCGGCGGGGGCCGACAATAAAACCCCACAGAGGATTATTCCCAAACCGTATCGAGTGAGTTTCATTGGTTGTTCCCCCCTTGTTTGGCCTCTGCCTTTGGAGGCTCGATCAACATGATGGTGCGATGCGAAGGATCCAGGTACTCCTTCGCCACCCGCTGAATGTCGGCGGGAGTCACGCGCAGAAACTGTTCCAGTGAAGTATTGACAAGGTTCGGATCGCGTCCGATCACCGCGGCGCGCCCGATGGCGTCGGCCTTCTCCTGGTCGGTCACCCGGCCCAGAATGTCGCTGGAGATCTGCTGGTTCTTCGCTTTCTGAAGCTCCTCGGCACTCACCGGTGCAGTCCTCATGTCATCCAACACACCCTGCAACGCTTTTTCTCCATCCGGGACGCTTTTCCCCGGATTCAGAACGGCAAAGGCGAGAAAGAGGTTGGGATGCTCGGTGAAGTTGCCGATGCCGGCGGTCTGCAGGGCGACCTGATCTTTGTAGACGAGCTGGCGATAGAGCCGGCTGCTCTCGCCACCGGAAAGGATATTCGAAGCCAGTATGAGGGGGTAGGAATCGAGCGTGAACTCGGCCGACATATGGTAAGCCTCGATAATGGCGGGCAACGGCGATTCTGAGCCGTACCACTTTGAGAAGCGACGTTCGGTGGTTTGAGGAGGCTCCTGCACAGTGACGCGGGGAATCGGGGCGGCCGGCTTTGGGATCCCCGAGAAATATTTTTCGACCCAGGCCACGGCCTGGCTGGCAACAAAGTCACCAACGATGACCATTGTGGCGTTGTCCGGGCGGTAGAAGGTCCGATGAAACGAACGCACATCCTCGAGGGTGGCCTTGTTGAGGTCGTCCATGCTCCCGATGGTGGTGTGCTTGTACGGATGCACCGTGAAGGCCGCGTCAGCCAGATCCTCAAACACGCGGCCGTAAGGCCGGTTCTCCACCCCAACGCGGCGCTCCTCCTTGACCACCTCGCGCTCCGATTTGAAATTCGCCTCGTCCACATTGAGGCTTCCGAGTCGGTCGGCCTCGAGCCAGATGACCCGCTCGAGACAATTGGAGGGGAAGGTCTGCCAGTACACCGTGACGTCATCGTTGGTGTACGCGTTGTCAAAGCCCCCGGCGGCCTCGATGATGCGCGAGTGCTCGTCCGGCCCGACGTGCGCCGACCCCTTGAACATCATGTGCTCGAAAATATGCGCAAAGCCCGTACGCCCCGGCTTCTCATCCTTGGATCCAACGTGGTACCAGACCTGGAGGTTGATGACCGGAGCCGAACGATCCTCCACCATCAGCACGTGGAGTCCATTGGCCAGCTGGTGAGGCTGGATGTTCAAATGGAGAGGCCGGACAGTGGCTTCTGCCTTCGACGGTGCGGCGGCCGAAGCAGGCTTCATTGCCGGCTTGGCTTGAGCGGCCCCGACTGAAGGCGAACCGGCGAAAACCGTCCAGGCAATTGCAGAACAGAATAAGACCCATACAATTCTTCGTCGAATCATGAAATGCTCCTCTTTGGCTTATCTACAACAGTTGTGTCGACCCTGGCAAAAAGTGAATTTCAAAAACAAACCTGGGATATGGGGTGTCAAAAACGGTCCATCTGTGATGAATACGAGTTTTTCGCCGCGGCGGTTTCTCGATGAAGGTCCGCGGCCTGAATTTCTGCCTTTCTCATGGGATCAGGGTGCGGTTCGAGTCACTGAAATCAGGCTTCGAAAATCACCGGAGGATGGTTACTGGAACTCTGAGTACAGACGGCGCAGGATTCTCGGGCAAACGAGCAGCGATGTTATCAGGGTGCGGGCGCCCGGTCAATGAAGGAAGCGGAAAACCGGGGGTCAGATTGGGATGGCGCAGGCACGCAAAGACTCGGGTGCCGCAGATATGCGTTTTGTGCATGTCTGCGCTGGCCAAGACTCGGGTGCCGCAGATATGCGTTTTGTGCATGTCTGCGCTGGCCAAGACTGGGGTGCCGCAGATATGCGTCTTGTGCATGTCTGCGACGGTGAGGACCGGGGGCCCTTCGTCCGCCTCGGCTTCATCTGCAAAGGTAAACCCCCAGGACGCGATAGGCTCGGGACCGATGCGCAGGCATGCAAAGAGCGCATGCCCGCGGCACCCTCACGATTATTTTCCAGGATGGGGGTGCCGCAGATATGCGTCTTGTGCATGTCTGCGATGGCCAAGACTGGGGTGCCGCAGATATGCGTCTTGTGCATGTCTGCGACGGTGAGATCTGGAGGGCTCTTCGTCCGCCTCAGCTTCGCCCGATAGAACTCACTGGTCCCGTGGGTCGCTTCACCCAGCAATACGATATCGGCATCGCCATAGC
>JAIQFV010000055.1 GCA_020073085.1 Terriglobia bacterium
CCTCCTGCCCGGCAATGTACTTCAACAGGGCCGGCACGCATGACTCACTGACACTGAAAGCTGCGTACCCCTCCTGCCAAGCGAACTGCCGCCGTTCTGGCCATTCTTCGTGAACCCACCCGGTCGAGTTGGACTTCAGCTTTTCCACTACTTTCGCAACGGAATGTACAGCGCGGAGCTTGACCAACCCGTGTACGTGATCCGCGGGACCATTGAGGGCCAGCGGGATTGCGCCGAGGTGATTGAGTATGCCCCCCAGATAAGGATAGAGTTTTGAACGCAATTCAACATCGACCAGGGGAAGGCGGTCTTTGGTGCTGAAAATCATGTGAACGAGAAGATTGGTGAAGGTGTGTCCCATGAGGTAGTCTCCATTCCCGCAGATCGGGACCGGGGGAAGGTGAAGGGGGGTATGGAGAGGATACACCGGAGAGATGGAATGAGCAGGGAATTATTTTGCGTGCGATGGAGGATTCTGTCGCCCCACCGGGGCTTTTACATTTTTTCTAATCGCTACCCCGCCCTCGCCCCGCAAAAAGAAAAGGCGCGGGGCTCAGACGGGGCTACATTCTTTCGGTCCTCCGGACCTAATTCGATTCATGTTCTCATTCTGACCCCACCCTCGCCCCGCAAAAAAAAGCGCGGGGCTCAGATGGGGCTACATTCTTTCGGTCCTCCGGACCTAATCTGGCTTTCTTCCCCTTCCTGACCCCACCCTCGCCCCGCAAAAAGAAAGAGCGCGGGGCTCAGACCGGGCTACATTCTGGCGGCCCTACGGGCCTAATCTCACGGAACCAAAACAATCTTTCCATAGGCGCCGGGCTCCAGGACTTCTTTGTGGGCGCGGGCGGCCTCGGCGAGCGGCAGTTCCTTTCCGACCACCGGATGCAGCGTGCCTTTTTCCAAACCGGCCATGAGTCCGGCGTGAATTTCGTTTTCTTCCGCTTCAGTGACACCCCACAAAGTAAACGCGTGAATCGAGGCACGACGTGCCATGAGGTCACGCGGTGAGAGGGTGACGTCGCCGCGGCTGCCAATGACCACCACACGGCCATGTGGTGCAAGCAGCTTCAGGTCCTGGCCGAGGTTTACGTTGGCGAGCATCTCAAGGACGAGATCGACGCCGCGCCCGCCGGTCGCTTTCATGATCTGTTCCAGGTAGCCCGATTGGGTGTGATTAAAGGTATGGTGCGCGCCCTCGCGCCGAACCAGTTCGATCCCCTTCTCCGTGCCCGCTGTGCCCAGGACGACCAGGCCCATGGCGCGCCCGATCTGGATGGCCGCTATGCCCACGCCACCACTGGCACCGTGAATCAGCAGGGTTTCGCCGGCACGGGCTCGCGTACACTGATACATCGCGTGGTAGGCGCTGCCGTACGGTACCCAGATGCCTGCCCCCCGGGCATAGGTTACCTCCGCCGGAAGCCGATGGACCTGGCTCTCGAGCGTTAACGCATATTCCGCATACGCGCCGGTCACCGTCCTGGCGATATAGACGCGGTCTCCCGGCTTTACCTGGGTCACCCCCTCGCCGACGGCGTCGACAACACCAGCGCCATCGGACCCCGGCGTGTAGGGCAAGGGCGGCTTGATGGCGTAAGTACCATTGCGCATATAGGTGTCGTACGGGTTCACGCCGGCGGCGTGGATGCGCACCAGGACCTGACCTTTGACAGGACGCGGGGTGGGGACTTCTTCGAGTTTTAAAACTTCGGGACCACCGAATTCGTGGACAAGGATGGCCTTCAAAGTGATACCTCCGGGGATTTTAATTATGGGATGTCTTCACGGCGAACAATCTCTCAAAAGAGGTCAACCCCGATGAATCGGGGTAAAAATCTTTTGGGCGCCGGTTCTCCCGCCGGTAAACCGGCGGGCTGTACGCAATCAAGCCCGCCGAGGCGGGCTCTGATCCTGCGCGAGGGTTTCCCTCAGGCCCAAAAGTCCTGGGTGGGTAAGGCCGATAATTTGTAGTGACTCATGAAAGCGCCGCACCAGGGGTTCGATTGGGTAGCCGGGATGCTCCGCTCTTTGGAGCATCCCGGAATGCCTGAGGTTGATATCCTTCCCTCGCCTAAAGCAAAAGCCCGGGATTCGCCAAACAACGGCGTATCCCGGCTACCAAACACGCCATCGCAGAGTTTCGCTGGGGTAGCCGGGATGCTCCGCTCTTTGGAGCATCCCGGAATGCCTGAGGTTGGGATCCTCTCTTAGCCTAAAACAAAGCCCGGGATTCGCCAAACAACGGCGTATCCCGGCTACCAAAGACGCCATCGCAGAGTTTCGCTGGGGTAGCCGGGATGCTCCGCTCTTGGGAGCATCCCGGAATGCCTGAGGTTGATATCCTTCCCTCGCCTAAAACAAAGCCCGGGATTCGCCAAACAACGGCGTATCCCGGCTACCAAACACGCCATCGCAGAGTTTCGCTGGGGTAGCCGGGATGCTCCGCTCTTTGGAGCATCCCGGAATGCCTGAGGTTGATATCCTCTCCCAGCCCAAAACAAAAGCCCGGGATTCGCCAAACAACGGCGTATCCCGGCTACCAAACACGCCATCGCACAGCCTCGCTGGGGTAGCCGGATGCTCCGCTCTTTGGAGCATCCCGGAATGCCTGAGGTTGGGATCCTCTCTTAGCCTAAAGCAAAAGCCCGGGATTCGCCAAACAACGGCGTATCCCGGCTACCAAACACGCCATCGCACAGCCTCGCTGGGGTAGCCGGGATGCTCTGCTCTCGGGAGCATCCCGGATTGCCTGAGGTTGGGATCCTCTCCTAGCCCAAAACAAAAGCCCGGGATTCGCCAAACAACGGCGTATCCCGGCTACCAAACACGCCAAGAATAGAATTGCGCCGGCCCACTACTTTTTGTTGCCCTGATTCCAGACTGGGCGGGGGATTTCGCCACGGATGCTGCGGATCGCCATGCGGTGGCACGACCGAGCGGGCGCCGAGCAGTCAGCAGGCTCGGCCAACTTCGAGTCCGGTCCCACACAGGTTTGCGTGAAGACGCACCAGTAATGGTTATCTCGGGTCGAGGGGACCGTGGGATCCTCGTTGTGCGCGGTGAACAGACCCTTCCACCGGAGGGCCGGGCAAAGGTCCGGATGCTCAATATTGAAACGCTCGGCCTGTCTCATGAGTTTCCACCCCCCTCAGGGATGGGATTGAGTCCCGCCGCCTGGAGGATACACCGCTGCACAGCCACGCGAGCGACCGCAATCTTGTACCCGTTTTGCCCCAGGCTCTTAGCTGCTTTCACCGATGCCTGGGCGGCCGCCGTGGCGATTGCGGGAGTCACGGTCTGACCCGTCAGAACGGCCTCAGCCTCCGCCGAGCGCCACGGCACGGGGGCCACGTGGCTCATCATGACAACCGGGTTCGCCACCTTGTTGTTTGCGAGATTCATGACCACGGTCGCCGTCGCGATCGGCCAGTCAAACCCGTGCTTCTGTCGCACCTCATAATAAGCGCTGATCAAGCCGGCAGGCGGAGGAACCCGGACCTCAACGACGATTTCATTCGGGCCCAGGTCATGTTCACGGTCGGTCGGTTTTTGTGGAGTCACGTAAAAGCTTCCCAGCGGCACCAGACGGGTTCCCTTGGGCCCCTGGAGGACGACGGTCGCCCCAAAAGCGATCAGCGTGGGGGCCACCGTGGAGGGGCTCACAAAATAGGCCGGCCCGCCGTTGCCAAGAATGGCGTGGTAGCGGTTATCGCCTTTCAACACCAGCGATTGTCCCTTCGAGTCGAGGGCCAGCAATCCGTAACCGTTCCGGAAATACCAGCACCGCGGGCGCTGGCACAGATTGCCTCCGAGCGTCGCGCGATTGCGGATTTGAGGACTGGCGGCGTCGTTGATCGCCAGGGCGAGGGTGGGATAGTTCTTCGTCACCAGCGGATGTTTGGCGAGGGCGTCGAGCGTGACTAGCGCTCCAACGCGAAGCCCCTGCTGCGCCGTGTAGGTGACATCGCCTATTCCGGAAATCTTCTTGATGTTAACCAGGCGGCCTGGCGAAACCGCGTCGTCCTTGATCAAGGCCAGGAGATCGGTTCCGCCCGCCAGTATCTCGGTCGGGCCCCACTTCGAGCCGAGCAACGACAACGCCTGATTCACAGTACTTGGGCTGGCGTATTCAAACGATATCACGAGGTCACCTTTCCGAGGGCGGCCAGGACCTTGTCCGGCGTCAGCGGCAACTGCGACACCCGTACGCCAATGGCATTGGCGACGGCATTCGAAATCGCGGCGCCGGGAGAAATCACAGCCGGTTCCCCGCAGCCGATGATCCCGCGACTGTCGTAGCCGGGTCCCGACATGAGATGGACCACGAGCTCTCCAATGTCACCGATTCCGCAGAGGCGATAGAATTCGATATTGGGATTCAGCATTCGGCCAAGGTTCTGATCCATCACCTTCTCTTCATAAAGCGTGTACCCGATGCCCATGATCAGGCAGCCGTACACCTGGCTCGTCGTGGTTTTTCGATCGATGATCAATCCGCAATCCTGCACGGCCACGATTTTATTGATGCGGACGATGCCGGTGTCCGTATCGACGGAGACGTCGGCCATCTGCACGCCGGCAGCCCCCGTGTCGGCCAGGGTGCCCTCGCCGGGGTTCTGGCCGGTCACCGTCAAGGGCAGCGTCCCCAGCTTGGAACACGCCTCTTTCCAGCTCAGGCTCGCCCCGCCGCCCTTCACCTGCACCGAGCCATCCACCACCTCGAGTTTATCCGCAGTCGTTTTCAAGGCCGGCGCCACTTTCACAAAGAGCTTGGCGAGGGCGTCGACCGAAGCGCGCCGCACCGCTGATCCGCCTCCACCGACGGTTCCGCTTCCTCCGGATCCGGCAGAGGTCGGATAGGTGCTGTCTCCTATCTCGATGTTGATCGCCTCCACGGGCAGTCCCAGGGTCTCGGCGGCGACGATCGCGAGTACGGTGCGTGTTCCAGTTCCCAGGTCCTGCGTCGCCGCCTTGACCGACACTGTGCCGTCGGGATTGATGGTGAGGTTGCACTGGAAGTCGTGCGCCTTGCCCGGCCAGGCATGCATCGAGACGCCCAGCCCCTGCCGGATCACCCCGGTCGTCATCGTTCCGCGGGGTTTCCAGCGCTGCGACCACTGCATCAACGAATCCGCCACGGCCAATTCCTGCTTGTAAACATCGGCGCGCGCCGCCACGAGGTTCATGTTTCCCAAAAGCAGCTTCACCGGATCCATGTTGAGCTTGGCCGCCAGATCGTCCAGCGCTCCCAGGGTCAACAGGCAGGCCTGCGGATGGTGCGGCCCGCGCATGGATCGGGCGCTGCCGATGTTGTTGACAATCTGGGTGTGTTGCCGCCGTTGATTGGGAATATTGAACAGATAGGGCAAGGGCGGCTCACTTCCCCCTCCAAGCCCGCCGGTGCTCCAGCTGTCGGACTGCCAAGCCATCAACGTTCCGTCCTTTTTCGCGCCGACCTTGACATGCGCATACGAGGAGGGCCTGCATCCGGCGACTGTCTGCTCGGAATGGCGGTCCAGCATCAGCTTCACCGGGACGCCGCCCGCCAGCTTCGACAACTGTGCGGCGGCAATCCCCCAGCGGTCAGCCGCGAGCTTTGCGCCGTAACCCCCGCCCACGTACTCGGTCAAAACCTGGATCTTGTTTTGAGGGAAATTCAACGCTTGCGACAGCTGTCCGGGAATTCCGGTGACGGCCTGTGTCGAGATGTGGACCTGCATCGCATCCTGGGTCCAGGCGACCACGCTGCCATGTGCCTCCAAACAGGTGTGAGCGATCACCGGCATTCCGTAGTCCCCCTCAATCACCACGTCCGACTGGGAAAAGCCCTTGTCCGCATCGCCGACCACTTCCGGCGCCATCGGTTTCACAAACTTCGAGAATTGAGCCGGGGGTTGAGGGTTCGAGTCCAGCACCAGGGAAGGAAGGACGGGCGCGTATTCCACGTTCACCGCCCGCATCGCCATCTCCGCCGAATGCTCATCGACGGCGGCCACGGCGACGATGTCGTCATCGGCCCAGAAGATTTCAGTCCCCGGGCCCTGAATCACATAGACGGCTTTGAACCCCGGCGTCTTCTCGGCAGCCTTGGTGTCTATACTCTTCACCTTGGCATGGGCATAAGGGCAACGCACAACTTTCGCATACAACATCCCCGGCAGATTTACATCGTAGGTGTAGGTGGCACGCCCTGAGACCTTGGCCGCTCCGTCGACCCGCGGGATGTCCTTTCCAATCCACTTGCACTGGCTCGCAGGGGGCCAATCGTACTTCGTCGTCATCGTCTGCTCCTTCGCCGGGCCCTCGGCGCACGGGCTCGCGGCGCCCGGGCTCGCAATCGCGCTGACTTTCCACCCGGTGCCGCGGCCGCTTCCGCCACCGCCTGCTGGATGCCCGCGTAACTTCCGCAACGGCACAGATTGCCGCTCATACCCTTCAGAATTTCTTCCGGCGTCGGCGCGGGGTTCTCCGCAAGAAACCCCTTGCAGGACATGACAAAGCCCGGGGTGCAAAATCCACACTGCATCGCATCGTGATCGATGAAGGCCCGCTGGACCGGATCGAGTTCTCCGTCGCTATCGAGCGATTCGACGGTGGTAATCGGGTCGTCCTGGACATCAATGGCCAGGAGCGAGCAGGAATACTCGCGCTTTCCGTTCACGAGCACCGTGCAGGCGCCACACGTCGCCCGGTCGCAGGCCCGCTTGGCCCCAGTCAGGCCCCAGAACTCGCGCATCGCGTCAAGCAGCGTGATGCAGGGCTCCAGGTTGGCGGTGTAAGGTTTCCCGTTGATCTCGACAGTGACCGGCACCTTGCCGGGTCCGAGAATCGCGACAGTGCTTTTCTGAGTTGCCATCAGGACACGATCCGAAAGGGATTTGGGGTTGCCGACTTCTCGCGACGCTCGGCGCCGCGCTCTATGAAATGCTTCATCAACTTCTGCTGCTCAGCTTTCTCCCGGGTGACATGTTCAGGACGGGAACGGGTCTCGGCCAAAGGCTGAGGGAGAGGTCCGCTCAATGGTTTGAGTTCCTTTTCATAATCGCAGGGTCCGATCCGGTACAGGGCATTCCCACAAAACACACAGCTTCCCCGGGGGCGCGCCAGGTGGCCCGTCTCCGGGTTCAGGACGATCCGTCCGGCCTTCGCCTCCTCCACCATGGCGGCGATCACCTTTGCCCGTTGGGCGGCGAATGCCTGGGGATCTCCGGTCGCATGCGGGGTAAAAATCACCCGGGCCTGGAGATCTTCGCCATCAGCCGCCTGGCCGTATCGCAGCATGAAACGTTGTGACAGAAGCGTCGGGATGGGAGCGGTGGGATCGGGGGCTTTCCCAACAAAGTTTTTCTCCATGGCCGCGATGAAAGCAGTTGCCGTGGCGTCACTGAACACCAACAGCACCACCGGCAGGCTCTGAAACAGTTGCCGCAAAAAGTACTGGCGGCTCTGGAAGCACTCGTTGACAATCCCTTCCATGACCGCATTCGACATCACCGGCATGGCGGGATCCTTTGGGTCCTTCCTCGTCAGCCACTTGGCCGAGGGGCAGGCCACCATGTTGCCATAGCTTAGATCTTCACCCACCGTGAGCTTGTGTGCGCCCCATCCCAGTTGCTTTGCCATGTCATCCAGGAGGCCCTGATAAGCTTCATACATCGACATCGCGATCAACTGCGTCGGGATCTCAGCGCCGATATTCGTGAGCGGAGTCGTTACCTGCGGGCCATCTTCACGATTGCCGAGCAACTTCTTGTAACTCGCCTCCGGGATCTCCAGCTTTTGGATGCTGCGGTACCGGAAGTAATGGACGTACTGGAGAAAATTTTCGAAATCCGGGTTGACGGAGTTGTGCGTTGCCGGCCAGTAGCCTGGCAGGTTGGGATTGATGCCGACCGCCATGAGCGGCGCCTTTCGGCATCCGCTCAAAATCTCCGGAACCAGCGCCGTTTTGCCGCGATAGACGGCCGTCTGCTGGATCCCGGGTGTGTGGGGCGGTCCTGCAGCTTCATATCCATAACTGTGGTAGACGCCCCACTGGGCAAAATAGGTGCAGGGGTGAGGGTGATCCGCGGGTTCATACACGCGCCGGTCTGCCTGGCAGGGCATCACCTCCAGGGCCAATTCCACCTCGGTCGGCAACAAGGATGTCTGCTCGGTACTCATCGACCCGCCTGTCTTTTCGGCCGTTGCGGGCACGGCGCCGCTGTGCGCGATGTCGTCCCGCTTTCCTTCGAGGATCCGAACACGTTCCTACTTATGTCCCACGATGGCGGCCCAGGTCGCAATGACGCTGGGGACCGTGGTCCAGTAGCCATACTTCTTGTAAATCGCCGCGGCATCGCCGCGTTCCTCCTCAAGCGAGGTCCCATCCATCTGCGGATCAGAGGCATTGCGAATGGCCAGCCAGTCCGGCGGATTCTTCATTTCCGAGCAGACCATGCCGAGGGCCGCATCGTCCATCTCGACGGCCGACCCGAGACCCGCGAGCCCGTAGGTATTCTGCGCGTTGCCAAAGGCGAAGAAATCGGTGGTGACGATGACGTCCGGTTGCCCCAACTGATCGCTGTCCCAATAGATTCTCGGCACCCCATGGCGCTGTGGAGCGAGCTGAGGGGCGTTGGCTTGCATAAGTTTTTGATTCGCCATGTCGAACTCCGCGGCCGGCATGACCACGTTGCTGGTGAACGTTTTTCCGTTGAAAGGGGCGCTCCCAAAGGTCCGCTTGCAGTGAAACAAGCAATGGTTGGCCACGATGACATCACCCAGTTGGACGTGGGGGCCAATGGCGCCGGCGGTGCCGGTGGTAATCACCAGCTTCGCCTTCGTCTCCTCAATCAATTGTTTGAACAAATCTTTGAGCGGGAAGCCCGGGCCATCCTGCCCCAGATGCAATTCCGACTTGTAGCAGATCACATCCTTGCCCGCGAACCGTGACATAAAATACCGTCCCAGCAAGTGGTTATTCCAGGCCGGCGCCATGGGACGGATGTGGGGCCGATAATCATTGTAGTTGTGCGCGTAGTGAAGCCAGGGTTTGGCGGTCTTGTCGCCGGACGGAGGATCGGCCACGTAGCCGGGGGTCAGCACACTGGCCATGGCATTCGCTTCGTCGACGGTCCAGGTAATGGCGATGTAATCGCACCGTGGCAGCGGCGCATCCGGCCCCAGGGTCTTCTTCATCGGGACGGCCTGAGGGGCTTGTCCTTTGGGCCAGGGGATGGGAGTCGGCCCGGTAATACGCGCGGCCAAACCCATCGCATCGGCCGCTTCAAAATGGCCAGGCGCCTCAGAGCGGTACTCGATTAACTCCTGGGCCAGGGGATCGACATCATACTTCGGGCGTCGAACCGTCAAGGCATGGTGAGGGCGGGTCAACGCACGGTCCGGCTTGGCGCTTCCCCAGAATGGATCATTGTCAAAACTCTCATCCAGCCCGGCGGCAAGCAGGGTGGTAGCTCGACTGTAAAGATTCGGATTCTCATACAGCGCCAGGGTCACTCCCGCAAGCAATTGCGCGTCGTCCCCGATTCCGGTGATCGCCTTGCCGGACTCGACCGCCGCCGCAACTTGAATGGCCTTTTCTTCATCAGGGTCGTCCCAGGTCTCCACATCCTGGATGCGGTGTCCCCCGAGGGCGTTGAGCTCGGCCGTCGCAATGAAGGCGCCGACCCGGCGTGCCGCATCCTGCATGTCGATCAGTGGAAATGAATTGCGAAGGAAAAGGGTCTCCCCGCTGTCCAGTTTCACCCTCCCTTCCAGCTCTACAGATGTCGCCGAGCCCGCACAGATTTCCGCCAGTGCGAGAAGGTCCTCGGAATACTGCTGCCGTCGCGCTTGGGACAAACCTTCGAGGTTCTCCACGACGCCCAGGATCAAATGTAAGCGCAAGATATCGATCGGGTGGGGATCGAGTCGGCCGAATTCGTCACCGCCGGCCTGCGTTCGCAGTACGGGGACCTTGCCGGCAGGACGATTCAGCTGCGCCAGCAACGCCGCGAAAAAGGCGGTCAGGCTCAACCCAAAAGAGGGACCGACGTTGAGAACCCCATAAACATCGGAAGCAGCCTCGTCCATCCAGTAGGCCCACAGCAGCCCCAGATTGCGCGAGGCGGCCCCAAACATGTTCCGCACCCCGGAGCTGAGTTCGGACAGAAGGTCGGGGTCGGCATGGAGGACGTCGTGTCCGCCGGTCTCGTGCGCCAGGGCCGCCCAGAAGAAGGGGTGGTCGCGGTAGGCCGCCGGCAAGCTGACAACCCCGACCGCGGCGCCGAACAATTGATTCACCACGTCGACGGTCATAGTGAACGGGCCGTCGTCTGCTCGATTCTGAAACATCGCCATGGGCGGGAGCGTTTCACGAAGCGGAAATTGCGCTTGAGTCCGTTTCTTCTCATCGAGAAACGACCGGTAAAGGTTGGAGATGACGGCAAGGAACCGGTGCAACTCCGTCTTCCCCACCCTCTGATTGTGCTGGTAGACGGCTCCTGTGAGGGTTTCCAGGGTCGTCAAATCCCCCGCGGCAACGGATTGTGATACCAATGGTTTGAGATGGGCTGCGAGAGGCGCGCTGTAACTGTCCCGAAACAACTTGGGGAGCAGCTGGGCCCCGGCATCTACCAGGGCTTGCACGCGCGCAACGGTCGGCCGCCTCCCAAAGGGCGGCGGCGGCGGTGTTGCGGCCGTCAGCTTGACCTTCATTAACACATCAAATAAACGTCCGAGACTTGTCGCGGTAATAGCCACTTGTGCCTCCCCGGAATTTGAATGAAACAGCACGGTCCATCGCCCGCGAAAAATTCACGTGCGAACGTGAGACACCCCACTTCAAAGAGCAGTGTGTCAGCTACTTTGGAATTGAGATTCCTGAGAATTTAGTTTTTATCAGACTATTGCGCAGCAGACGGTATCACCGGCTTTGCGGCAGAGTCAAGTCAAATGTCCTTGGATTGCGGAGGGCGAGAGGCGGATTTCGGATTGGGGAATCTAGATTGTGGATTTCAGATTGCGGAATGCGGATTAATTTGGAGATTTCTTGCCGCGCTTCTTGAGGTACTTGCCCAATCCGAGTTTTTGTTCGCGGATTCCATCCACGACCAAGCCGGCGATGATCTCCGCCCCACGGGGAGAAAAATGGGTGTTATCCTGCACCCCCTTGGGATAGTTGGGGTTTTCTCCCGGCTTCAGCCAGAGAAAGAGCTGTTTTGAACTTTCCGCGCCGTATTGCCGGATCACCTGTTCGCTTTTGCGGTGCAGGTCGATCAACGGCACCCTGTACTCCGCCGCGACGCCCCGCACGATGTCAGGATATTCGCCATGGGAGTCGTAAAACTCACCCTGCTCATTGAATCGACGACGCATCACGGGCGTCAATAAAACCGGAACGGCCTTCTTCTCTCTCACGTCACGAACGAATCGGACCAGGTTGGCGCGATAGGCCTCGGGAGATGCATAGCGCTCCACCTTTTCCTTCGATTGGTCGTTGTGTCCGAATTGGATGAACACGTAGTCGCCCTTCTTCAACTTATCGACGATGGCCTGCCACAGTTTTTCTTCAATGAAGGTTCGCGTGGACCTGCCATTTTTTGCGTGATTCTCCACGCGGACTTTTCCTTCTTTGAAGCCCGCTTGCAGAGGTTCGCCCCAGCCGGTCTCAGGACGTTTTTCGGCAAGTTTTTCTGCCATGGTCGAGTCACCCGCCAGGTAGACTGTGATCGGCCCCTTGGCTACAGTGATCCCCGAGAGCAACAACAGCAAGATTAGAATCTTGACGTACCGCATCAGCCCTCCCGTTGAATGCCTGCTTGGTCCTGACATAACGCTGAACCGCACCCAGGGTCCAAGCTCGCCTCCCTTGGATTAGGTCGCGGTAGGGATGCCCGTCGCCGGGCACCCCCCGCAGTCGGGTAGGAACGAGGCGCGGACCGGGCTTCGAATGATGCCGACGTTTCCTCGTTCCCCCCTATCATTCCGTACGGCGGGTTTTCCCCAGTACGGCTGGAAGGCTGGCATGTCAGACGGGGCCTTCCCAGCGCGTCAGCGGCTTAAGCCTGCTCCCGGCATGCGCCGGCTGACGCACGGTTTGCCTCCATCCTTCGCGCACCTTGGAGTTAGATTCGGTTCTCCCGCACTGTGTCGGGCCGACGACTTCAGAGTACGCCGCCTTGGAGGGGGGTTACCTCCGCCCTAGAGGCCCTCGCTCCGGTCCGGGTTATTCTGTCCCGGTCCCTCAACGCTTATCGGCCCCATCCGCCCCACTCGCAAGCACATCGCGATTTCGCTGGCTGGGCCACTTATACGCGATGCCTTCGCTGTGCAGGAGCGCCTAGGCGACCTGCGAGTGGTTCCGAGCTTTCGCTGTCCGTTCCTTCCTGGCATGCCGCCCTCTATGTCCACGGGGAGATCGGAACTACCTTCCTCCAGTTCCTTCCATTCCGACTTCGGCCTTCGCCAGGATCTGAATGGCTCGGCTCTCCCAACTATCCTGCCATCCGCTTCAAGCAGGGCCCGTTTTTCGAGGCTTACTGGTTCGCCTTTGCTACGGCCTGTCAGGTTGCTCGCCCCCCTTGGACGGATCTGACCGGGATTGCTCCCAGCCACCGGGGCTTTTACGTCCAGGCTTTCCACGAGTCGGTCGCCCTTCTCGCTGCTGGATATCACTACGACAGTCACTGGATTCCTCTGTCGGTGGGACTTTCACCCACTGGAACGGCAGCTAGCTTCGCTGCACCAGATCCGTACGGGCGCTACTAACGCATACGGCTCCTATCTCGGATGTAAGGCGTCAAAGCGCACCTGCGGGTAGGGATGAAGAACACAGGGGCGGGGAAGCCACCGCTCAAACACCGGCCCGAGGCGAGCCCAAGTGG
>JAIQFV010000056.1 GCA_020073085.1 Terriglobia bacterium
GATCAAGCTTTGATCGGCACGGATAGAAGGTCGTTCCGGGACAATTCCAGGAATTTCCCGAACTGAAAAAAGAGCCACCAAACCCGAGCAGAAAAGCAGCGCACAAGGAGCTTGACAAAAACAGCCTCATAGAAGGCACTATTTAGATGTCATTCGCGGATGTCCCTATTTATACTTGCACGTAGCACCGGGGCTGACAGCGTTCGATGATCGTCGGTCCAGTCAAGGGGTCGAGCACTGCGCTAGAAATTCAGGGCCGGCAGCACCTGACCCGGTCAAGAGCAAACTCATGCATGATCCAAAGCCCCACGCCAATTGTCTATTCGTTAACGGGGTCCTTCTCCTGGCGGTTTTACTTGGGGCCTGCCATACGGCGCGACCGCCGAAGCCTTACTCGACGACGGGTCAGAGTTCGAACCATTCGCCCTACCCGGCTCACTGGTGGACCCCCGTATCCCGTGAAGGCGCGCCGGCATGGGAGATCCTGCCGCAAGAGGCGGGTCTGGGCGAGGTCATTCTCTCCAAGCGCAACGAGCTGGGCGTGCTCTCCAATTTCGCGGCGACGCCCTTTTTTTTTCATAACAAACCTTACGCCAGTTTGGAAGGATTCTGGCAGATGATGCTTTATCCTGAAGGTGAGGATGACCCTCGCGCGAAATTCCCCGGTCTCGAGTGGAAATACACACGCGATCAAGTGGCCCAAATGACCAGCTTCGAAGCCAAGAATGCCGGCACGTTGGCCGAGGAGAACATGAAGTGGATGGACATTACGTGGGTGACCTTTGAAGGGAAAAGGATCGAGTACCGGCCGGCTGTTCCGGGGGAGCACTACCGCTTGATCGTGGCTGCCACCCGAGAGAAAGTGCGCCAGAATCCCGAGGTGAGAAGGATTCTCCTGGCGACGGGAAACCTGGTCCTTAAACCGGACCACCATCAGGAACCCAACGCCCCCGCGGCCTGGCGATACTATGAAATCCTCACTCAAATCCGTGACGAACTTCAAAAGCAGCCCTAGCCTGGGATGAGAGAGTACATACCACTCAGGCCATTTTTTCGGTCCATGCGGCTCCAGTTTAGAATCAGCGCTTGCGCGATGGGCCAATAGGTCTGGTTGTTCGCTTGGGTTTTGACCTTAAAGCTCCAAGCTTTTTAGCGGTGTTCTGCCAGGCGAGTGTGATCGCCTCGCCGAGGGTGTCTTCATCGACCGCATCCAATTGCACCCTCGTGCATCCCTGGCGCCCCCAGGCGCCGTTCTCGGGCATAAACGCCGCGGGATTCTCCCGCACGAAGTTCTGCTGCTGGTCGGGTGTAAGCTTAACCATTCCTGACTGCTGATCGTGATGCAGGGTCGCGAAGATCCTGCCGTTGACGCGGAAGTCAGGGTGTCCCATGTGTGCGCCCTCGATGGTATCCTTCATCCCCAGCGCGATGCGGCGGAAGTCCTTGGCGCTCGTCATGACATGTCCTCAGTGGTCGGAGCGTGGCACATTCTCGATCCACAGATTTCGCAGATGACACAAAAGGGTTAAGACAAAGCAAATCGACTGGTCGGTTAAGCACAAACCAGAATAAACCTGTTTAAAGCCGTGAGGTGTCTGTTTGGTCCTGTGGTTTTCCTCTCCGCGGATCTCTGTGCCTCTGCGTTGCAGATTTGGCGCCGGGTAATGCGCGTGCAGCAAGCTTCGGCTGCTGAAAGCGGGAGCAAGCTCCCGCACTCCAAAATCGGTTATCCAACACCCGATTGCCGCATGAGCACATAGATGACCCACGGGGCGACCCTCGTTTCATTGACCCACTGGTAGGGCTCATCGCCTTGGGCCAGGGGTTTGTACGTTGCGCCCAGACTTAGTCCGGCGCGGGCGTACACATCGCGGTACGATTCATCGGTCCAGAGAATGTCTTCGGTGGGCCTGCGGTCGGCGAAGTCGGTGGTGATGATTTTCACCGTGTCTCCCGAGCGAGCCAATCGGTTCTCGGGGTAGTCCTTCGTCGAGAACGACGCCCACTCATGGGTATAGATTTCAGGTGACGAGACGACGCTGACCATCTTTCCCGTGGAACTCAACAGTGCTCCAAGATCGTGGAACAGCCGCACCTTTGTTTCAAACCCGGGGATGTTGTCGAAGGTGAAGAGGGAAACGGCAAGATCGAACGCCCTGGCCTGAAATTCGCTCAAGTCATCATCCTTGACCAGCCGGTAGTCCCCGCCGGGGTCAATCGCCCTGGCCTTCGCGATCATCTCGGGTGCGATATCGACGCCCACCACGTCGAAGCCAAGCTGCCGCACAAATCGGGTCGAACGCCCGGTGCCGCAGCCGAAATCGAGTGCCCGAGTTCCGGTGACGTGCTCCCGGACAATGGCGGGAAGGTCTCTGTAAGCCAGGTAGTAGGTATTGGCGAATTCGAGCTGCGCGTACGCCTCGGCCCGAGTGGTGTCTCCATAGCAGTTGGTGAAGGCCATACGAATCTTTCCTTATCTCGCCACGTCCCATGCCCCCATGCGCCCTCTCATGGAGTCAGGGACAGACACCTTTTCCTAAGCAACCTTGCAGGAATGTCAGCAAGGCGGGTGTCTGTCCCTCTTTCTCTCATGCGTCCTCTCATGGAGTCAGGGACAGACACCTTTTCCTAAGCAACCTTGCAGGAATGTCAGCAAGGCAGGTGTCTGTCCCTCTTTCTCTTCATGAACTCCGGTAGAAACGGTTCCAGCACCTGTTGCTGTTCCGGGGACAGGTACTTGAAGCCCTTGAGTTCGCCATAACAGTTCGGAGCGCCGCAATGACAGACGAACTTCTCGTGAAGCTCCCAATCGGTGGTCAGGTAATTACAGGTGAGCTCCTCGCCGGCCTCAAGGTTGCGCAGCGCCCGCAGGAAGACGCCAGCCCAGTCCACATAGGTGTTTGGAGCGCAAGAGTGATTCAGGCACGCATTTGAATCGGGTGTGCCGTCGATGTGCCGGTTCTTGTCGATCTGAATCGAGTACCGCGTGGGATGATCGATGATCGGGCCATCGTAGGTGACGAGGATCTCATCCTTCGAGACGGGCCTCAGCACGAAGAGTCCGCGCTGATGGTCTGGGCGCAGCTGCACCGTGACTCCATTCACAAGCGACACCTCAATCTCCTTCAATCAAAGCTCCGCACTGCAAAAGGGCACGACTCACAAAAGTATGCTTTAACGGGTACCCGATTGTCTACTGAGGTGATCGGAAAGAGTGACGGATGACCGCATCTGTCGGAGTAGTTCGCTTGGGCGGCAGTGATCCCGTCCGCCAGGGCGGAGATCGCGCGTCTTTTCCTGCCGGTCGCAAAAGCCCGTGATCTCCGCCGGTCTTTGCGGCTCCGCGGTGCAAATTTGGTGGCGGCTACGGTGTCTTGTGCCGGAGGCGATCGAGTGCAGCGGTGCAGTGCTGAGGCGTAAACTTCTCTCCGTTAAGGCCGTACTCGGCGCTGGGGTCACACGGATAATTCGTCGCCAGATATTCAAGCAATTCCGGGCCCACCGATTTTGCCTCCCACCAGGGCACGTGGAAGAAGACGGCCCCGCTGAACTGGGTGATCTTGTCGAGATTCGCATCCTTGAGGCTCACCCACACCAGCCACAGGTTCTCAATATTATCGCCGCTCAAATCCACTCCGCGCCAATCGGCGTCTTTGAAGTACGTTGCGGAGAGGTCTAGAGTTGAGGCGCTCGGTCGCGGGGTTTTCAGGACGGAGCCGACCTGGGCGGAGATCTTGGGCGCAACGGAAGTAAAGTATCCAAGCAAAGCTGCTTCCTGCGGGCTGAGCTTTTTGAGGTCATTGGTCTGGGTTTCTGGGTCCCAGGACTTGTTCAGCAGGGGAGTTCCTTTAGTGCTGAGGGCGCGGTCGAGTTTCAGGACGAACTCCAGGTTACTCCAATCGACCGGCACGAAGGCCGCCCCAAACAGATCGTTAAAGAAAACAGGGTCGGTGCTGTTGGCGAGGAGTTGGACGGCGGTAAGCTTGGCGCGGTCGCCGTATTTCGGGGAATTCAAGAACGGGTGTAGCGCGACGATGCCCGGAGGCAGCTTGCTGGTCTCGGAAATCGTCTTGACGGTCTCTTCCCAACGGGCATCCATCGCGGCCTCGCTCTTGTCCTTCTCAGAGCGTATGAACTGCCAGTTCTGCGCGATCAAGGTGGCCGCCAGGGTCACGATGGTCACCACGGGGGTCAGGATCGCCACGTATTCCTTGAGCCGTTCGGACCGTTCCCGTTTTGAAGCCGTCTCATTCTCGTGCTGAAGCTTACGCTCTTCGAGCGCTATTTTCGAAGTTCCGCCTGCGCTTTTTCCATGTCCGATGAAAGTCTCAGGACCCCGGTCGCCTTTTCGACGGCGGAGGCAAGCTCCGGCACTGATGCATCCTGGGCTTTATTTAACAGCGAACTGGCCGCGGCCCGAAGTTGCTCCATTTGATCCATGGCGCCTCTTTAATGGAGATTGGCTATTTGACTTGGTAGACGGATGTCATTGTACACCGATTTCACTCGCTTCGCGATGCCATTGAACGTGACGAGAACGGGGGAGGATCGTCCTTGGGCCCGGTTGCCGGTGCACCCGGTTCAAGCAAACCACGCCCCCAGACCACGCTGTCTCATTCTGTGCTACCATTAGCCAGCGCAAAAAATGGGATCGCAACCAGCGCCATTGCGGGGGCGGACAGGTGACCCTTCCAATTGAATTGACTCCTGACTCCAAGTATCAGCTCCTGCTCCAAATTTCCCGTGAGATCAGTGGCACACTGGACCTTGACGAAGTTCTCAGCCAACTCATCGATGCGCTGAAGTCTGCGATCCCGTATGATGCGGCCGGTATTTTCGTTTTAAACGAAAACAGCCTGGCGCTCAGAGGCCACATCGGCACATGATTGAGGGAATGGCCACGCGTGGCTTTCCCGATCGTCCCAGAGAGGATGATCCCATGTTGAAGTCCGGCCAGGGGATCATCGGTTACGTGATCCGGACCGGCAGGAAGGTCATCGCCCGCGATGTCCGGCGTGATCCGCACTATATCGAAGGGCGGGAGGGCACGCTGTCGGAAATTGCCGTTCCCATCATCGTCAACGGTCAGGTCATCGGAGCCTTGAACCTTGAGTGTGACCGGGTGAACGCCTTTTCCGAAGCGGACGCCAAGCTTCTCCAGTTCATCTCGAACTCCGCCGGTATCGCGATTGAGAAGGCGATGCTCCACCAACACCTGTTGGAGAGCAAACGGATCGAAAGTCAGTTGAAAATCGCCCGCCAGGTCCAGGCCAGCCTGCTGCCCGCTCAACCACCCTCCTTGACGGGATATGACATTTCGGCCATCAATCTGCCGAACTCGGAAATCGGGGGAGATTACTTCGACTACATCCAGCTGCCTCACGGGAAGCTGGGGATCGCCATCGCCGACGTCTCCGGCAAAGGGGTTCCGGCCGCCCTCATCATGGCCAAGTTTCGGGCTGCCCTGAGGACCCGCGTGCGCCTCGATTCCTCCATTTCCCGCGTCATGCAGTCGGTGAACACGTTCTTGTTGGAATCGGTTGGAAGCTCCGACTTCGTCACCGCGGTGTTCGGGGCTCTTGACCCGCCCTCCGGCCGCTTCGCCTATTCGAACTGCGGCCATAATCCTCCCCTGATATTGCGCAGGCGAGGGATGACCGAGGAGTTGCAGGAGGGAGGCCTGGTGCTAGGGGTTGACAAAGACGCGCAGTACGACGCCTCGAGGGTGACGCTCAATCCCGGAGATGTGCTGGTGCTTTATACCGACGGCGTAGTCGAAGTGCCCGATCCGAGCGGGAAAGAATTCGGGTTGAAGGGCTTGGAGCGAACCATCCGAGGCGCGTGGAATTTGCCGGCCTCTGACATGATTCAGTCAGTCGTCCGGTCGACGGAGTCTTTAATCGGTTCCGCGGGATATAACGACGACTTCACACTGATGGTGGTGAAGCGACTGGAAAAATAGATACAAAGATCCGGGCAGATTCAGTTTTGAGAAGTCGAGCGGCAGAAAAACGCGGGGGCCAGGTCTCAAAGATCAACAAATCGAATTTTGAGACCTGGCCCTCCCGAATAAAAATGGGAAATACTCGCCTGGCCACCAGTCGTTGTGTTGCCTGTTGACGGAAGATTGAGATGTGTGACCCCTTACGTTTTTGGCGCTCGGGATCAACGGGTAAACGTACGCGACTCTGTTTTCCTGTTTAACCGCACAAAATACCATCGGTTTTCATCACTCATACCTAAGGGCCTCGACGGGCTCCACCCTACAAGCTTTTACGGCAGGAAGCATGCACGCAACTAATGTCGTTATTGCGAGGAACGAAGCAGATCCCGTAAATGTCATGATATCGGTGGAGTTAACTCCAAACAACAGGCTGCCTATAAATCGGCCTAGTCCGAGTGAGATCAAGGTGCCCACTATCACACCGCAGATTGCTAATTGTCCCCCCTCAATCAAAACCATAGCCAAAATCTGATGTCGCTGTGCACCCAAAGAAATTCTGACTCCAAACTCATGACTTCGACGAGCAACTGAATATGCAACAACACCGTACACCCCGACGACGGCAAGCAAAAGTGCTACTGTGGCGAATATCGACAGGAGAAATCCACGAAAACGGACCGATCCGATCGAGCGTGATACCAAGGCCTCCATTCTAGAGGTGCTCAGGAAGACCACACCTCGATCTGCTGATAGAACTCTGCCATCGATCACGCTCATCAGGCCCTTCGCATCTTTAGGGCCCCGGGTGACTAAAGTAAAATTAAGGAGCGGAACACGCCTAAATGTCTGTGTTATGGGAAAATAGATTTGCGCCTCCGGGTCTTCTCCCAGAGCAGTGAACTTTACATCTCCGACTACACCAACAATCTCGCGGATCATCCGCTCGCCTTCGACCGAAAGGTATTCTCCGATTGGAGTCTTCGAACCCCAAATGGTACGAGCGAGCGTTTCACTGATGATTACCACTCCTTGACCCGCCCCAGTATCCGTGCTTTCGAACGAGCGCCCATTCAGAATGGGGATTCCCATGGCCCGAAAATAATCACCGCCGATTGTGAACATTCGGGCTTCTCCGGCTGGAGCTCTGCCCATGGCATCAAAGTAAAGATAACCACCGGTTGCACCACCCATGGGAACATAGTCTACGGTGCCGGCCGCATTGACCCCGGGTAGCTCATGAATTCTCTCGAATAACTCCTTGTGAAGCTGCGTGACCTTCTCGGAGTCTGAATAGAATGACTTCGACAAAGTCACTTTCGTCGTTAGAACCTCTTTTGCATCGAACCCCGGCTTCACTGCAACCAGATGTAAGAAACTTTGAACGACGAGAGCTGCACCAGTTAAAAGAGTCATTGTTAGGCTTACCTGAAGAACCACAAATATTTTCTGCAACCCGCGGCTGATTCCCCCGTGGGACCTGTACACTTCTTTCGCAAGCGACTGGACATGCCCAATTCTGGCAGCGTGAATTGCTCCGGCTGCTCCTACCATTAGAGTTACCGTCATCGAGACAAAAAGGGCAAATAAGAGCACATTGTGGTCGATGTGGACACTCAGCAATCCTGGAATCTCAATCGGGGCAACTTTACGCACACTCTCGGTCCCCCAATAGGCCATTAAAACACCAAGGGCGCCGCTGAAGATTGTAGGACAGAAAGCTTCTATGAGGATGAGTCGCACTATATGTGGCTGAGTTGCTCCTAAGCAGCCACGAATAGCGATTTCCCTCTGCCGGGCTGCTGCTTGAGCCAGTATTAGAATGGCAGAGTTCAGAGATGCGATCAGTAGCAGGAACGCCGCGCTAGCGAACAGTGTCCAAACGGCAGGGCGGAAATTTTGGACAAGTAATTCCCTAAGCGGCGTGATTCTCACTCCCGTACCAAATTGAACGCCAGTCGTGCCGAATTCCTCCTTCAGTTGGACAAACAAGGCTTGCGCTTCTGATCGAGCTTGGTCGAGCATTCCGTCCGTTCGAAGACGGCCCACCAATGTCTGTGCTCGAAGCAGAGGAGGCAAAGCGCCCTGAGAGTTCTCGCCCATTGCCATTTGAGCATCGCGATTAATGCGGGGGATCCAAATGTCAGTATTTCCCGGATAGACGAAGAATTGAGACATGACACCAATCACGGTATATAACTTTCCGTTAACAAGAATACTTTGGCCCACCACATCTTTGTCTCCGCCGAAAGTTGTTAACCACAGACCGCGGCTCAAGATAGCAACTCTGCTGTGGCCTGATTCCATGTCGTCTGGATTGAAATTGCGGCCCAAGGAACAGGAAACCCCAAAAACGTCGAAAAAGTGCAATGAGACGGCCGCCATTGAAACAGACCTTGAGTTGTCCTTCCTCGTCAGCACGCCTTCTCCAGAGTCATACTCGGAGAGAGCTGCAAAACTTGGTAAACGACTCCACCACAAAAGTCGGTCCTGGCCTGGGGGTGAGGGTGCGCCAATAAGAACAGCCAGGCGCCCCAAATGCTCAACTGGCAGAGGGCGAATCAGGACCCCAGACACCAGGCAGAAAATCGTAGTGGTCGCCCCGATACCCAGACTGAGCACCACTATTAGACTAATGGTTGAAAGCCTATGAGCAGTCAACCGTCTCAATGCGTAATGAAAATCCTGGGGAAAGCTCTTGTTCCATGAAGGAATCATCGCGTTAGAGCCTGATTGGCTAGTCCGGCAGCGGAGGTCGAGCAACCAGGTAGTTAGTTCTGAAGTTGCTACTGGACGAAGATCACCCGTGAAACACAGTCATACCTGTGGATGTCGGCGCTATAAACAGAGAGTGAGAAAGAACCGAGGCAGCATGGATCTTTAGCTGGGCCCCGCTTTCTAACGGACTTTCACGAATTTCACAATATAATCTAGGAGTCCAATTATATCACGTCTCCAAAGCAAAACGAGCCATGCGCACTCAGTCAGGTGTATTTAAGTTCAGGCCCGGGAGATTGAATGTAAAATAATTTTCCACATTCTTTTGAGTTTCAGCATTGTACGCGCCAATCCAATCCTGGGTTACAGTTCCGTTTGGAGCAATGACAATAGTCTGAGGAGTGGCCCCTAACCGAAGTTCTGAGATTGCACCATACGATTCTATTGAGTAGATTGGAAACTGTAGGCCGCCGGCTTTAACATATTTTTCCAGATTGGGGTCCCTGAGAGATAGGCCGATGAAGCGAAAAGAATCCTTTCTGGCGGTTGACAGAGCTGCTATATTCTGATTGTTGCGGTCGCACCACTTGCAATTCGGGTTGAAGATATAGAGCACGGTCGGGACCTTCGGCGACTTGAAATCAATTATAGTGGGGGGCCCGTTGAGGTCAAAGACGCGAAATGGTTCAACAGTCATACCTTGCGCGTTCTGAGATATCTGCTTGCCCTGTACCGAGTGCAGTTGGAGCGCCCGAATTTTCCAGCCGAGGAACACATTAAAAAGAAGCGAAAGTGCCAATAAGCTGTAAAGGACTGCATCATTGCGGTTTAATGGCTGAGTGGGGGCACGGTTCAAGAACATAAGAGTCCTCATATTGGAGGGCCCTCCTTGGATTGAACTGGGGATGACCCTCCAGGGGCCAACAAATATATTGTGGTGCCCTAATCGAGAGATTGGTCTTTGTCAAGTAACATGAGAATCAGTAGAAACAACTTCCTCCCCAGCTACAGCGTCCACCCGAGCAGGAGCACGTTTGATGTGATGGGCCGCATGCCCCATTTGAGTAACATCCATCCCCATATGCACACTGGTCAGATGTGCATTCCGTGGAGTAAGGGGGTACGATTGTATTCCAGGCGAACGCCATCGCTGAACTGAACGCGAGAGCGAGCAAGACAGTAAGCAAGGTAAGCTTTGTCCTAAGAGTTAAGCGAGACATTGAAAACCTCCTTATTATGTGTGGTTAGGTGGGTCTTATATTCCTGCTGGCAAAACGCAGCGTGCGAAAGCATGCTTGTCCGGGCACAGGTTGGTGTGAGCGACATCAAGCGACTTGTCTAAGAACTGTAGGTGTGCGCTTTCGCCATTCCGTATTCCTTGCCAATGAAGATCGGTTAGAAGATGAGACCTACACTCTGCACGTTGACAAAACAAGCCATGGGTCAAGTCCGTCGAAGCAGCTCCACAGAGGAAGATTCGATCAAAGAAATCAAGTCTTTTTGAGGGACGAATCCTCGTTGAGGGCAGGATCAAGTGCGACATGAAAGCCTCCTCGGAAATCAGAGGAAAGGAAAAGGAAGTACCAGTGTTCAACAGTTAAACCTGGGGTCGCTCGTAGTTTCGACGGGGGATACGAGCATCCATTTTCTATCACACGAGGTTTCCAGTGTCAAGGGGAAAGTGTACACACGCCACCGCCGAGCTCAAAATGGGAATTGTGATCGTTTGAGATGAGAAAAATTGAAGACTCGGACGTCACCCCCAAAACATTAATCCTCCAAAGTGCAGCAGCTGGTGCTAAAGTAAGTGAACCAGGGCGAGATCTCTATTGTTGTCCATCCAATCATAGACCAAGAAGTACCTGTGCCTAGTCTTGGAATGCCTTATGTGCATAGACTGCCAGTTGAATTCGGATTCAGCCCCGTGGCTTGGCCGCACCCTATTGCGAAAAGCCTCGGGCTTTTCGGAGGAGGTGCCCCCCCATAATTTCATTCTCCCTTTTTCGGCAAGGCTGAGCCTTGCCGAAGTCAATGTGAAGGATGAGAGGAGAGAGGCCCGAAGAGGCAAACCTTTCCGTCCGCCACGGCGGAAGCGGCAAAGCCGCCTCGTTGTGGATGAAGTGCTTTTTCTCCAAGAAGCTGTTGAATCATCGAACAAAAGACATTCGGGTCAGGCACCGGCATTCGATATTCCTTTCATCCACAGATTTCACGAAGGATGTATTTGCATCGGCGAGCGCCGCTCGATGCGGGAACACCGGCTTGGCCGGCCGGGCGATTGGCCCGCTGAGCCGGATGAAATTAAGTAACGCTCTGTTCGAGCGAGGGATTGTCTTTCATGGGGGATTGGGAAGAGGAGGTAGGAGATCAGGAGGAGGATAGGAAAGAGAGAAGAGAAGTTCATGGTTTCGAATGGCAGGAACCATGGCATTCAGGCAGTGTGTCGATTGTGATGTTTAGCCTACGCGCTAAATATGCGGGACATGGGGAGGGGCAAGAAGAGACAGGAGCCGAAGGCAAGGATGGATGCGTACGAGGCGGTGTTTACCGCGCTCGCCCACCCGGCGCGCCGGCGCATCCTGCTCACGCTGAACTTCGAGGGCGGATCGATGAAGGCCGGCGGGATCGCCGGCCTCTTTGAGCATGCCTGGCCGACGACGACACGGCATATCCAGGTGCTCGAGTCAGCCGGGCTGCTCCGGCACGACCGGCGGGGACGCACTCGCGTCTACCACATTGATCGCCGCCGCCTCGAGCTCGTTCGGGATTGGCTCGAGTGGTTTTCGAAGGACCCTCACTGACAAAGACAACGGAGGAACAGATGGCGACTAAGAAAAGTGCGGCAAAGAAAGCAACAGGGAGGCGCGCGAAGAAGAGCGCCAGCTCGGACGTGCCCAGCCTGTTTCGCATCAACGTCGAAGTGGGGAACCTTGAGAAGGCGGCGGACTTCTACGGCAAATTATTCGGGCTGGAAGGGCGAAAGCAGGCGGGCGCCCGGTGCTACTTCACCTGTGGTCCGGTCACGTTGCAGGTGGTGGACGTGTCGTCGGTTCGAAAGCCGCACCCGGCGGCCAAGGCGTTGTATTTCACGGTCAAGAACCTTGACGCTGTATTTGCTCGCGCCAAGGCGCTCGGCTGCCTCGCTCAAGAGGATGTCCATGGCGTCTCCGGCGGCAACATCAGCGTGCGGCCGTGGGGCGAACGGTCGTTCTACGCGGAAGATAAATGGCACAACGCGTTGTGCTTCGTCGAGGAGGGGACGATCTATCCGGGTTGAGGTCCATTGGAAACAAAGATATTTTCGGGTCAGATCCTATGAAGGACCGTGACGACTCGAATGAGCGGGTCGTTTTTTGGTAAGCTCCTCGGAAAGACAGATCACTTTTTCAAAGGAGCGGACAATGACCAAACAAACGACCCCTAGCAAGAAGTATATCAACAA
>JAIQFV010000057.1 GCA_020073085.1 Terriglobia bacterium
GAGCTTACCGTTGCTACGGCGGGAGTCGCGGGCTTGGAACCGAAGGGTCAACCACGATCAAGTGAAAATCAACTGGCAGTTCACCCGGAAAAAAGCACGGATCAAGTTCAAATACAAAAAGAACTCTTTCACGCGGTCAGAGACCTAGTCAACTGGGTCGCTACACCAACCCCGATCACGATCCAAGAGGTGTCTGGGCATCACTTCCGGCACACGCCAAAGCGGAGAAGGGAAGACGACAGGCGCAGTTCTTCACCGTCACAACACCCTCGGGAAGGAAGGTTGACCCACCGCTAGGACGGTGCTGGCTTTACACAGAAGATCGGTTCCGTGAAATGGTGGCTGACAATCGCATTTGGTTCGGCGCTGACGGCGGAAACGTCCCCCGTGTGAAGAAGTTTCAGTCTGAAGTTCAGTCTGGACTAGTCCCTTCGACCATCTGGCTACACTCCGAAGTCGGGACGACCGGAACTGCAAAGGCCGAAATTACTCATTTGTTTCCGGGCGAAACCCCGTTCTCGACGCCGAAGCCAGAAGCCCTTGTCCAGCGGATTCTTCAGATTGCTTCAAATCCGGGCGACCTCGTGCTGGACTCTTTCGCCGGCTCCGGGACCACCGGCGCCGTGGCTCACAAGATGGGTCGCCGCTGGATCATGGTCGAGTTGGGGGAACACTGCCACACGCACATCATCCCGCGGATGAAAAAGGTTATCGATGGCCAGGACCCCGGTGGGATTACGGAATCTGTCGGATGGAAAGGTGGCGGCGGGTTCCGATACTACCGATTGGCTCCATCGTTACTCGAGAAAGACAAGTGGGGGAATTGGGTCATTAACAAGGCGTACAAGAAAGAAATGCTGGCCGAAGCGGTATGCAAGCTCGAAGGTTTCATCTACGCGCCGAGCGACACGGTTTATTGGCAGCATGGATACTCCACGGAACGGGATTTTATTTACGTGACCACTCAAAACCTGAGCCACGACCAACTCCAACAGCTCAGCGATGAAGTCGGCGAACAGCACTCCCTCCTCATCATGTGTGGCGCCTTCCGCGGCAAGCCGGATCGATATCCCAACCTGACCGTTAAAAAAATTCCCAAAGCAGTTCTCTCGCGTTGTGAGTGGGCCCACGATGACTACAGCCTGCAAGTGGAGAACCTGCCTAAGGCGCCGCCACCGCGGGGGCAACAAGCGCTGTTTGGCGAGGAGGGTGAGCCTTGAAACCCATGATGCAAAAGGCAAAACCGTTGCTCGTCTATCAACGCATCCGGCAAATCCTCGAAACTGCCAAGGCAAGCGTTGCTCGTTCCGTCAATACGACCCAGGTCGCGGCATACTGGTCGATCGGAAGGGAGATCGTGGAGGAAGAACAAGAGGGTACGCCTAAAGCAGAGTACGGAAAAGCATTAATGGAGGAATTATCAGAACGACTGATGCACGATTTTGGTTCGGGATACTCCGTTCAGAATCTTTGGTTCATGCGCCAGTTCTATTTAACTTATCCTCGCTTGCTTCATACAAGGAATATTCACCACGCGCTGCGTGGCGAATCGCCCATTCGGGCAAATCCCCCGAGTCCAATGATTCTCTACGCACCGCGTAGAGAATCTTGGAGGCCTGGCCTGCTGCACCCCAATCTTTCTTGGACACACTACCGCACCCTGCTCCGCGTGGATAAACCTGAGGCCCGCGCTTTCTATGAGATCGAGGCCATCAAAGACAACTGGTCGGCCCGAGAGATGGAGCGGCAAATCAGCAGCCTGCTTTTCGAGCGATTGGCTCTGAGCAAGGACAAGAAGGGGCTGCTGCGACTGGCTTCGAAAGGGCACGAAGTTCAGCAGCCCGCGGATGTGTTCAAGGACCCTCTTGTCATTGAGTTTCTGGGTCTACCGGAGTCACCCAAGCTGGTCGAGACGGATCTGGAACAGGCATTAATCAATAATCTGCAGGCATTTCTGCTGGAGCTGGGAAAGGGGTTTGCCTTCGTCTCCCGCCAGGAGCGCATCACCCTGGATGGAGACCACTTTTATATCGATCTCGTGTTCTATCACACCGTCCTAAAATGCTATGTCTTGATCGACCTCAAGGTGGGCAAGTTGACCCACGGTGACCTCGGCCAGTTGCAGCTCTATGTGAATTATTACGATATGGAGCGCCGCACTCCCGGTGACAACCCCACCCTCGGTCTGATTTTGTGCACCGACAAGAACGACGCCGTGGTGAAGTACACGCTTGGGCCGGAACAGGAGAAGAAAATCTTCGCCAGCCGCTACAAACTGCATCTGCCCACGGAGGCGGAGTTGAAGGCGGAGATTCGGCGCGAGTTGGCAGCCCTGCGCCAGGGAGATGAGAAACAATGAACCGCCAGGTCAATGCCATCGCCGGACGGTTGAGCCTGCGGGCACCTCAACGCCGTTCTCTGGAAATTCTCGACCGCATCACAGAAATTGCTCCACCTCACAAGGAGACTGACCTCAATACCGCGCTCGCCGCCATTCAAAGCGAATTTCCAACAGTGACTGACTTCGAACGGGAGTTTCCTTCCCTTTGCTTTGCCTTGGCGACGGGCGTTGGCAAAACACGCTTGATGGGGGCCTTCATCAGTTATCTGCACCTTGCGCATGGCGTTAACAACTTTTTCGTGATGGCCCCAAACCTGACCATCTACAACAAGCTCGTCACCGATTTCACCCCGAACACCCCAAAGTACGTTTTCAAGGGCATCGCGGAATTTGCCACTGACCCACCCGAGATCATCACGGGTGACAATTATGAGGCAAAGGCCGGCACCCTCTTTGACCAGCTCCTGCGCTGCAAGGTCAATATTTTTAACATCTCAAAGATCAACTCCGAGGTGCGCGGTGGAAAATCTCCTCGCATTAAGCGGCTTTCAGAATACATCGGCCAGAGCTATTTCGATTATCTTGCCGGCCTTCACGACCTTGTCCTCATCATGGATGAATCGCATCGGTACCGGGCATCAGCCGGCGTGCGGGCCATCAATGAGCTGAAGCCAGTCCTGGGGTTGGAACTCACTGCGACGCCTCGCGTCGAGACGGGTCGCGGCTCGATCCAGTTCAAGAACGTGATCTACGATTATCCACTGGCTAAAGCGATGGCCGACGGATTTGTCAAAGAGCCCGCGGTTGTGACGCAGCGGAATTTCGATCCTAGCCAGTTCACGGCGACCCAGATCGAGGAAATCAAGCTCGAGGACGGCATTCGCCTGCAAGAGAACGCCAAGGTCGAATTGGAAACCTACGGCCGCCAGACGGAACAACGCATCGTCAAGCCCTTCATGCTGGTGATTGCACGCGATACAACCCACGCGGCCCAACTTATTCAGTGGATCCAATCGGAGAAGTTTTTCGAGGGGCGGTACAAGGACAAGGTGATCCAGGTGGATTCCAGCAAGACCGGCGCTGAAGAAGACGAGATGGTGGAACGGCTTCTGAAGGTGGAGAGCCCAGAGGAGCCGACAGAAATCGTTATTCACGTCAACATGCTCAAGGAGGGATGGGATGTTACCAACCTTTACACCATCGTGCCCCTTCGAGCTGCAAATGCCCGAATTTTAATCGAACAATCCATCGGGCGGGGCCTTCGATTGCCTTATGGAAAACGAACAGGCGTCACCACTGTCGACCGTCTCAACATCGTTGCCCATGACCGATTTCAGGAGATTGTTGACGAGGCAAACAAACCCGATTCGGTCGTTCGGTTGCAGCAGGTGATACTTGACCCAACGAAGGACCTACAAAAAACAGTCACAGTCGTTTCCCGGCCGAACATCGTGGAGCAGATGGCTCCGTCAGGTGGATTACCGATCGGCGGCCCAATTCCTGCCGGTATGCAGCCGTCAGTCTTCTCAAACGAAACCGAGCGGAAAATCGCGGGCTTGACCTTTGACGCCATCAAGCAATACGAGCGTCTACCGAGCTCCACGTATCTCCTCAAGGACGAAGTCCAAAGCAAGATCGTCAAAGAGGTTGCCGCTGCGTTTGCCCCCATGCAGCAGGAATTGCCCGGAGTGATCGAAAAGCCCGACATCGCTGCCATCGTACAAAAGGCATCAACCCTTTTCGGTCAGCAAACAATCGATATCCCTCGAATTCTTGTCGTCCCAAAGGGGGAGGTAACGATTGGTTATCACCCCTTCAAGCTGGATACTTCGGCCATTCACTATCAGCCGGTTTCCCGCGCTCTGCTGCTACAGTACCTTCGGACAAACCGTCAGGAAACGCTCGACTCCGGCGGAAGTACGCAACTGGAGCAGCGGCTGGAGGATTACATTGTCCGTGGTCTCGTTGATTTCGACGATATCTCGTACGACGACCATGCGGATTTGATTTACAACGTCGCCGGCCAGATGGTGGCCCATCTGAAGAGCTATTTGGCAGAAGACGACGTCCGCAACGTTCTCATTTACCATCAAAGGCAGATCGGCGACTTCATCCATGCCCAGATGCAGGCTCATCAGTGGGAAAAGGCAGGTGACTACGATGTGGTGGTGAGCAAAGGATTCACTGAGTTAAAGCCCAGCGCCTACACTAAACCAGCGGCTGATGCCCTACGCGACTTCCGTGAGACTGTCCAGGATAAGAGCGCCATCAACCAGATGGTGTTCGGCGGTTTCAAGCGATGCCTTTATCCCATCCAGAAGTTTCAATCGGATTCAGAGAGGAAATTGGCGGTGATTCTGGATCAAGAATCCTTGAAATGGTTCAAGCCCGCACGTGGCCAGTTCCAGATTTACTACAAATCGGGAATTGAGCACCTCGAGTATCAGCCCGATTTTGTGGCCGAGACTTCAGATTGCATTTATTTGCTAGAGGCCAAGGCGCGCAACGAGATGGAGAATGACGAAGTCAATGCGAAAAAGGATTCCGCCGTGAAATGGTGCGCCCATGCCGCCGCCCACGCGCTGGAAAACAGCGGAAAACCCTGGAAGTATCTCTTGATCCCCCATGACGCGATTACAGAGAATATGAACATCGAAGGCCTTGCGAATCAGTTTGTGGCGAACTGAGCGTGTTTTTCAATGGTTCTTTTTTGCATCCAAATAGCATCGTGCCAAATAAGCTTCTGCCAACCTCTAACGGCAGATGGGGGACATTTCCTTTCGATTTTAAAGGCATAGAACCACGGGACACGGGACACAATAAGTAACACGAGGGCCCATTTTTATGGATAAAGACATTATTAGGCTGACTTTACCCGTTGTCAGACTGCAGACCGTCTCATGGAAGCCACTGAGCAGCGGCCATTGCAAAGTCCTTCGAGAAATTCAGCTTGGACATCTCAGCACGGCTGATTTTACTTCACCAAAAGTATTTGTCTCGGGACTTTACAAGCAATATGAATTGACGATCGCGGATCTTCGTCGACATATCCAGGAATGCGGAAATTGTGCGGAATCTATGGCTGAGGTTCGGGTGCAGTTACAACATTTTGACGAAGAGCAATTTGCTGTATTGTACGCAGTTCTGAAAACTCTCGAAGGAATCGCTGATCAAGAACTTGATGATGAAAGAAGCACAGCCGAAGATCAGGCCCGAGATGTCCTCGAACACGACTTCCAACCTACTGCTGATGAGGCCGGCATGGTCGAAGATCTAGCCAGCGAGCTCTTTGCCCAGGGGAAGCAGATGATATTTTTCCGGACAGTGGCGCGTTATTCATGGGTCGGGATGATCATAGGCCGGTGGCTGGAAACGTTTCTGCCTCCTTCCATTCCGCGTCTACTCGTCGTTCATGAAGATGGACCTTACGACATTGGATTGAGCAACCAGGAAGTGGGAACGTTCCTGCATTTGGCACCTGACCTCTTAAGAATGCTTGAAAACAAAGCCGATAATGCAGCCCCCTTTCTCAGAGCTCTGTTCTTGGCTGAGGCATTCCAGGGATTACTGCCGAAAGCCAGTACCGTTGAGGAATTTCTGGAAAAGCACTTGGCTTTTTGTTGGCGAAATGAGTTTGCGGGAATTTCTTGGGAAAGGCTCCTGAAACATTATTTGATGTTGGCAGACTTAGAAGCAAATCAACTTTCCCAGTCCCTTCCGGCTCCCATCACGCGTCATAGTCAATCTCTATTGGAAAAGGTGGAATTGATCTCGCAACAACTGCAACAAATGGATAAAAAGGTGGATCAATTACCCGAGGTTCTTCATGATGATCACTGCATTATCATGAAGCAACTCGAGGATTTAGGGAGGGCTCATCAGCAGCTCATCAAGGCATTCGACACTGCTCCGGCTGAAACCCGAAATAAATGCCAGCAGATCATCCACACCGCGCTTGGCGCGTTATTCGACCGGCTGGATGAGAAGACTCGGAGCTTTTTACTGACTGGAGAATTTGGATATGAGCATATGCCCTCAGATTTTGATTTCTCTGGCGTTATTTTGGCATTTATGAAAGCCTTTGAGCATGAGCTACACCGATCCATTGTGCCCATTCGTGAACGTCTGCAGGTAATTGCGAACAAAAATGAGCGCATGAAACATAGCAATAAGGACTTGAGTAGATTTACACTTGGAGAGTGGAACAGATTCTTTGAGTGGAGCTTCCAAGAGATTGAACCACTCTTACGCGAATGCGGCCTAGACTTTAGTCGCGTCTGCGAAGCTATCGAATGTGTTAATATGCAAAAGACAGCGAAACATCTAGATCAAAAGAGTTATGCAGATGCGACTGGTTTTAGAGCTCTTTTTCTAGGAGGCCAGTCAGTCCTGGGAGTCCTCTTTCCAAAATTGTCGGGTCAGGTCTGAATTTTCAATGGTTTTCCTCCACAGGTATCAAAATTGAAAATTTAGCCCCCATTTTGCTGGAAGAACCGACTCCCACAGCTCGATAGGGGGCATTAAATGAAACGACCCATAGCATGATGTGATGGGGCCAGGTCTCAAAAAGTAACAAGTCCACAGGGGAGTTTCTGGCTTCGGTCACCAAGAACAAAATAGAATCTCAATCTGAGGAGATGCGGAAGAAATAATTGATTTGGCCGCCAGCGGCCTAGACCTGTTGATTTTTGAGACTCGGCAGCATCGTTGTGTAGGTACATTGTGCGGTCCACTCCATCCCGCGGAACGCCGCGAGATCAAAATACGCGGCGGTGGCACCCATCAATTACTCGGAGGAAGCATTTTTGGGTCAGACCTTTCCATTCTCCATTCACAAATGGAAATTGAAGATTCTGCTGCAAAACCCCCGTCCATTTCTTAGGGCTGTCCTTTTTTGGTGGCCCGTTTTTTGGTGGTCGCCGGGGGTGGCTCCACGCGGAGCAGATGCAATTCCCCGCGATCGAGCAGTTCCCATTGGACCGATTCGCCGGGCTCCAGTCCGATGGCAGCGGCGAGGGGCAGCGGGAAATAGACATAGAGTCGCGGCGTCGTGTTTTTGGTGCGAATGGCTTGCACTTTTAATAAATATTGTGTTGACATGAGGGGATGCTAGCTGATAAGCTATCGTTTGTCAAGGAGAATCTTTGCCTTTTTGAGGAGCGAGAGACCGCGATGAGCGTACCGGCTTTTAATCCCCAGACCCACTTGTTTGGATTGCAGGCGGCCCACGAGGACGTCTTTGAGAAGGACAATCGCTACCGCTTGTTGGCGGAGCGGGTTTATCCGCAGCTGGTGCGGGCGCGGCCGCAGCTGGAAAGCTGCTACGTGAGCGACACCGGGCGGCCCGCCATCGAGCCGGTGTTGCTGTTGGGGGTGAGTGTGCTGCAGTTTTTGGAGAAGGTGCCGGATCGAGCGGCGGTGGAACAGGTGAAGTACCATCTGGGCTGGAAGTTTGCCTTGAATGTGGAGTTGGGCGGGAAAGGCTTTGACCCGACGGTGCTGGTGCGGTTTCGGGCGCGACTGGTGGAGCACGAGCAAGCGCGGGTCGCTTTTGAAGCGGTGCTGAGCGGTTTAAGAGAGGCCGGATTGATTGCGCGGAAAAACAAGCAGCGGGTGGACTCGACGCACGTCTTGGGAGCGGTTGCCCGGATGAGCACGCTGGATCGGGCGCGGGAAACACTGCGGCTGGCGCTGGAGGAGATCGAGGAGAAGGTCAGCGCAGAGCAGCGACCGCAAGCGTGGGCCGTGTGGTGGGAGCGGTACGTGGAAGAGCGCATCGATTATCGCAGTACGGAAGAGACGCTGAAGGCCAAGCTGCAGCAGGCGGGAGAGGACTTGCGGCAGTTGAAGCGTTGGGTGGCAGAGCAGGGCGAGGCGGTGAAGAACGGCGAGAAGGCCTCTTTGTTGGGACGGGTCTTTGAAGAGAGCTTTGAGGAGGTGGGGGGAGCGGTGGCGCAGCGACGAGCCAGTCCGGCCGGGGCCGTGCAGAATCCGCATGACCCGGAGGCGCAGTGGTGCACCAAGCAGCAGAACAACGCGGCCAAGGAGTGGGTGGGATATAAGGTACAGGTGGCCGAAACGGTGGAGGAAGCCGCGCCGCGGGAAGGCGAGCCGACGCGCTCCTTTCTGACCGCGGTGGTGACGCAGCCGGCCACGGGCAGCGATGAGGCCGGTCTCAAGCAGACGCTCAAGGAACAAGCCGAGATGGGAGTGGACAAGCCGCAGGTGCTGTTTACCGATGGATCGTATATCTCGGCTGAGTTGCTGACGAAATGGGAGGCGGAGGGAGG
>JAIQFV010000058.1 GCA_020073085.1 Terriglobia bacterium
GCTTTTTGCATATCGCTTGCTCTGGACATGTGACATATATATACAACTTATTGTGACACAAGTCAAGCGTTTTGTTTTCTTCTCGTGAACTTCACTTTCCGGGAAAACTCGAAGTTATCTTTTGCGTTCAGGGGGTAATCACTCCACCCTGCGGAGTCCCGCGCTCGCTCGGAAAGAGCCGCCCGCGTCCATAGCTTCCGGCCTGGAGCATGGCCTGAATCAGGCGCAGCACTCGACCATCCGCTATCCGTCGGGCCACCAGCGTCAGCAGTTTCTCGTGATTCACCGACCCGAAGAAGTCCTTCAGGTCGGCATCCACGATCCACTCCCTCCCGCTTTGTATCTCCTTCCACACTTTGCGCAGGGCATCCTTGGTCGATCGCCCTCGCCGATATCCGAAGTTGGCTTCATCGAACACCGGCTCGAAGACGGGCTCCAACCGGTTGAGGAGCGCTTGCTGGCAGACCCGATCATAGATCGTCGGAATGCCCAACGTGCGAAACGCTCCCACCTTGCCCGCCTTCGGAATCTGTACCTGCCGCACCGGTTGGGGCTGATAGGTGTCCTCTCTCAGCTCCGTCTGCAATCGATCCAACTGCGGGTCGAGTTGCGTCTCGAAGCCTTTGAGATTCTGCCCATCCACCCCTCCACTGCCCCGATTGGCTTTGACTTGCTCCCAGGCCATCTCCAGGTTCTTCCGCTGGTACACCTTGTCGATCAATGAGTGGACCTTCTTTGCTCCGGTCGGGTTGATCCAGTCCACCAGTCTCCTCGAACGGGGATGTACGGGTTTTTCCCTCATGGAACTGATCCTCCTCCTCGCCCTTACTCGCTGGCTTTCTTTCCTTCCCGACCCACTTCGCCGGCTGCCTTCCCCGACCCACTGCCGTCGTCCTCCGTGGAGGATCACGCGGTTTTAGCCGCGCTTCCGGTACTACACAGCCGTCCGTCTACTGACAGAGCGTCGCTCGCCCCTTCGCTTTCGCTTATAGGTTCGCTGACTCCGGTGCCACCCGGAGACCCTGCCAGTCCTCCTGAGGTCACACGCTGTTCTTCCGTACCGTGCCGTCCGCAAACACCGTGGTGCGGTGGGGTGAATGAGAACGCCTTCGCCTTCTTTGGGCAGGCTCGACCTGTCCCCACCTTTGGCCGACCGGTTCATCGTCGGGGTCGCCCCCATTGATTACGGCCCGGTACTTCTCCTCATGCCCTTCGGATTCCACCTCACGGTGGACACCCTGCCCTCCGGAGTACTACGGGGATTGGCTTCAGGTCCGCCTTGGCGGTGTCCAGCTTTCGCCTTCGTGCCCGTTTAGGCTTCTCCATACCTTCTTCCCCTTTCCGGCCAGCGAGGCATTACTCCCGCTTTTGGATATGGCGCCCCTCATCTGAGCGCCAGAGGGACTTTAACCCTCCTGAACAACGCGCTGCTCAGCACACCCAAAGTCCCGATCTGACCCTCACATCCTGCGTCATCCGTGAAATCTGTGGATGAAACAAATGTCAAATGCCTGTGCCTGATCCGACTGTCTTGGAATTCCGTTGTTCGACTTTGAACTCCTGGCCGCCGGGGCGGCTTGAACTGCCTTTCCCTAATACCCATCACCTATGACCTAAAATCTCCGCGCCCTCCGCGCCCCTGCGGTATGTCATGAATTGTCGAATGTCAGTCTCTGACCCAAAGGCTCCACGGTTTGCAGCAAGAGATAAGAGTGCGTCTCCAAGAGGACGAAGGCGTGCCGCAGCCCTGGGAACCGCGCCATCATCTCGGCCACTTTTCTGAGAAACTCCGATCGATCTTGGTCCTCCCAGAACATCGCGCGACCTTCGTTTCCTCTTGCGGTGATGTGGTACCAACACCCCGCCCCCTCCATCCGTAACGGTCTGACCATGGGAATTCCATCGGGGGGGGCTTAGGGATTAACCGATCTGCGGCGGGGGGAACAGGAGATAGTGTACATCACTTTCTGGAAAGGAAAACGCTTTTGTCGGGAATGCCTGGAGGGAAAATGGCAACAACCATACGCCCAATGCGGTCCAGTCTAAATTTTCAATTTTGCCACCTCTGGAGGAGAACAATTGAAAATTTAGACCTAAATGGCTCCGGCTCACGCCGGGGCTATTTAGACACGCGACGGCGTCTTGATGTAGGCTGGATTTGAACGATCCCCCCACTTACGTGGGAGGGATTTCAGCCTTGGGTGAATTAGCTTGGGGAGCCCGGCTGCAGTTTGAAAGAGCGAAATTAGTTCGGGTCCGGCGACGAATTTCTTTACCTCCCTGGATACGCACTGCAGAAAAGTAGACCTTGACAATATGCACATACGTACATACAGTTGGGACATGACGTTCGAGTGGGATCCGGACAAGGCCTATGGAAACCTCAAAAAACATGGAATTTCGTTCGCAGACGCCGTTGAAGTTCTTTCAGATTCAAACGCTATGACGATCGAAGATCTATCCACAGAAGAGCAACGACATATCACGCTGGGGCTTGACGCAATCGGCAGAATCCTCATCGTTGTGTACACAGGGCGTGGCGATCGAGTAAGAATCATCTCGGCAAGAAAAGGAACCGCACGGGAGCGTGCGCAGTACGAGGAGAGAAAATGAAAAAGGAATATGACTTCAGGAAGGGCAAGAGGGGCGCCGTCATCCGGACTCCACCCGGAAAGACACGAATCACCATTCGAATCGACAACGAAGTAATTGGATGGTTCAGAGAAACCGTGGATAAGCAGGGGGGTGGCAGTTACCAAACCATGATCAACAAGGCGCTCCACGACTACATCGAAAAGTGTGGGGAACCAATCGAAGAAACACTCCGCCGAGTAATTCGTGAAGAGATGCGTCACTCCGCATAGGTCATCCTACGAAGCAATACAGCCGCCAGGCTTCATCGGCGGCTAAAGAAATGTCCGGCTTAGGCAAGAAAGATGATTTTACTTGCAAATTCTTAGGGACTGTCCCTAGGGACAGTCCCTTTTCTACGACAAGCTTGGGTTTTTGGCTCCTTGACTTTGAATTGTGGACCCTTGGCCGCCGTGGCGGGTTGAACCTGGAACTTTGAACTGGTTCTTATTCTGCATCATCCGCGAAATCTGTGGATGAATCCATTGTCGAATGCCTGCGCCTGATCCGACTGTCTTTGATTTCCGTTGTTCGACTTTGAACTTTGAACATGGAACTTTGAAGTGCTTTTCCCTATCCCCTTCACCTAAACCCTCCGCGGCTCTTCGTCTCCGCGGTGATTACTGATCTCGAAAAGGGCCGTTTGAGCCTCAAAAGCACCCTGTTTGGGAAGTTATCCGCTTCGTTGAGAATACTTCGCTTGGTCCGACCCCGACATTCATTCCATCGGGGTGAAATGAGAATGTGGAGCCAAACCTCAACATGTTCTTCCCTTTCGGAGTGCGGGAGTCCACTCCCGCTTTCATAGCGCCTGCCCATCGTGGCTTAACGGTTTGGTCCTTTTTCCGACGCCAATTCGAATCTATAATGTTGCATGAACCAGCGGGCCCTTCAGATGGTCCAATGGTAAGGGCATCACGGAATCTGTCCAGTGTTCGGGTTGATGAATTCCTAAGACGCGAGATCATCTTGCATGGGGATCAACAACAAAATCTTCAAGTATCTTGTTTACTATCCGATCATGGGCGCGAGACGGGAATTCGTTCCCAGCCGATTATCGCGCTTCAAAGCCAGCCAATGGTACGATCGCGAACAGCTCCGGTCCCTCCAAGAAGGAAAATTGGAAGAGCTCCTGTCGTATGTTCGGACCAACGTTCCCTATTACCGTGAGCTCTTTGACCAGGCCGGAACCCTTTCGAAATCGTCCTTGGAATTTCAAACACTCCCTCTCCTAACGAAAGAAATCCTTTGGTCGAGGGGCCATTTGCTCAAGAGCGCGGAGCACTTCCACGGCCGGGTCATAAGGTCAACGAGCGGATCAACGGGAATTCCTGTCACGGTCTGGAAAACTCACGAAGCCCGGGCACATGAGCTGGCAGCTCTTTGGCGGGGTTACTCCTGGGCGGGGATCGATATTGGGGATCGACAAGGACGATTTTGGACGGTTCCCTATTCACCCAAGGAGAGAATCAGAACGCGCTTGATAGATTTCGCGTTGCACCAATTGCGCTGCTCTGCATCCGCATTCGATGAAGAGACGATGATTTCGTATACCAGTCGCCTCGAAAGATTCCATCCCAAGTATCTGGTCGGATTCGTTTCCATGCTGGTGGAATACGCCGAGTTCCTCAAGAGGAGGAGGCGCAAGCTGTCCTTTCCACTCCACTGTGTTGTGACCTCGGCCGAGGTCTTGACCGGTTATCACCGTGGCTTGCTCGAGGAAGTATTCGCCTGCCCCGTTTTCGATTTGTACGGCTGTGGCGAGGTCGGGCCGATCGCGCAGGAATGCGAGAAAGGCTCATTTCACATTAATAGTGAAAACCTTCTTGTCGAAATTCTGGATAGGGGTCGTTCGTGCCAAGCTGGAGAATTTGGAGAAGTGGTCGTTACCGAGCTAAACAATAAGATGATGCCGTTGATCCGTTATCAGGTGGGAGACTTTGCGGCATTGAGTCCCAGCGTCTGCGCCTGCGGAAGGGCTCTGCCCATCATCAGCAGGATCGCCGGCCGTGCCTACGATATGATTTACAACCGTCAGGGGAAGATGTTTCATGGGGATTTCTTTGCGTCCATTTTCAAAGAGGTGAAGAGCAACAACCTCGGTGTAAGAGCTTTTCAAATAGTGCAGACTGACGCCTCTCGTCTGCGGGTCAAGATTGAACCGGAAGAAGGATACGGGGAGCCGGCGGAGAGCCTCATCAGAGAACGCATTCGAACTCTGTTTGATTCACACACCACAGTCGCCTTTGAAACGGTGAAGGAGATCGAGCGAGAGGCCTCCGGAAAATTGAGGCTGGTAGTGGGAATGGATCGAGGGCCGCGCTCACCGTGAAGCCGCACGAGCCCAGGACCTTGAATTCAACCCCGCTGGAAAGGGAACTGCCCTGAAGACACCCGTCGTCGTCATAGGGGGGTCCGCAATTCCCAATCGCATCCGACAATCCATCCGCGGTTTGGACAGTCGTGGACTGGCTGTCCAGGGTGGCGCGGAAGGACGGTCAATTGCGGAATATGTTCATCACCTTGTGGAAGACAACTTCATCGCGTCCCAGGTTGTGCTACTCGCCCTGAGCCGACCGCGCAGTACTTACGATTGGTCCTGAAAATTCGGGACAGGCACCAGTTTTCCGAAGGCTCGCAATTTTCACGGACCGGCATCCTCCCCTTGCAGAATTGTCCCTATCTTTATCTGTCTCACTTTGGGGGTGCACTCCAGTAAGGATGCAGTCCATGGAGGAAGGCTAGGGAAATTCGGGACAATCCCGAAAGACAGAAGGTCAGGGCCGGTCAAGGCATCAAGATCGAAGATCTTGGAGGAAAATTATAGCGGCGCCTAGCCTGGCTCGGATTCTTGGTTCCGCGACTCTGCGCCCTCGGCGCCTCGGCGGTAATTACTGATCTCGAAAAGGGTCGTTTACGCGCCAAAAACGCCCCGTCTTAAAAGTTATCCTCTTTGTTAAGAATACTTCGCTTGGTCCGACCCCACTTTTCAAATCCAGAAACGGAAACACGGTCTTGAACTTTGATCTCCTGGCCGTGATAGCAGGTTGGGCCTGGAAATCCGCTTCTCAACTTTGAACTCCTGGCCGCCGTGGCGGGTCGAACTTTGAACTGTCTTTCCCTATTCCCTATCATCTAATACCTATTACCTAACCCCTCCGCGCCCCCCGCGTCTCTGCGGTGAATCATAGATTGCCGGCTGTCTGCGCCTGACCCCAACGCCCCCTGGTTCTTGCCCCTCGACCCGGAACCTTCAAAAAAAATTTCAATTGCTTGAGCCTTTTTTCACTTAGTTCCCGCATTAATAAAAATCCTAGGGTCAGATCGGGACTTTGGACATTCCATGGATCGGCGACCACCCAACCAATCCGAAGCGCATTGATTGATGTATGGGGACAGACACCTGCTCTTAGAGAAATTTGAAGATTGCTTGGATAGAGGTGTCTGTCCCCTTTTCCCAGCAAGAAGACGATCCTGCACTTCCAACCTTCCCCCGAAGCGGAGTTCCCATGGCCAGGCCGCTACGTAATCAGCAAGAAGGGGGATGGTATCACATTATCCGCCGCGGCGGACGGCAGCTGATTTTTCGAGAGACGAGAAAACCAGAAAGATCTGACCGGAACCTCAGCGCCTCGGTGCCTCTGCGGTAAATCCCAAAATGTCGACGGTGCTTGAATGATCCGGAAATGCTCCGCTTCGAAGCGCGATTAAAGAAAGATCCCCCACTGAGGGACCTCCTTGCCCTCGCGAACTCGCAATTGTCCAATGTCCCGATGTGACCCCCCGCTTCGGTCCAGTCTAAATTTTCAATTTTGACACCTTTACAGGAGAACAATTGAAAATTTAGACCTGACCGGAAAATCATGTGGAGGCTGATGAAGGCTCACACGCTCGCCTTAGTCGGCAGCAGACAACTTCCTGGTCTTCTGCTCAATCACCCGAATGCCTGCAGAGTCCTTGTATTCCTCAGGTTGCCGCGCCACATACTCCCCAATAGCTTCGCGGACAATATCGGCCAGAGACCGCCTCTGCTTGAACGCGAGGGTTCGCAAAATATCGTGTTGGGTCGACTCAATTGCGGCAAACAAAGTAACCGGATTATCTAATTTTTTGTCACGCATTGGAAATCTTCTTTCTTTTTAAATTTAAACTCTGTTTAGACTGAGTTCAGGTTTGGAGATCACTCCGAACATGGTTGAGACATGGATTGCATCAGCGCTGATTGGAGAGCTCTCCAGCCTCAGGGTACTAGTCCTTACTTCTGACCACACCTGCTTCAACAGCGAAAAACCGAACATATATGCCCCTTTGCCCAAACCGTACGCAAAGTACTTCTTGTGCGTACGTAATGAACCAATTCCTGTTCTCTTCGTCATCAACTGTGTCGACTTCAAGAATCACTATGTCGTCCTCCATAAGGATTCCGCGATCAACCCAAAAGCCGGTTCTCGTATTTCGGTCATCAAGTAGGCATGCACCAAATCGCTTTATAATTTCCTCGATTGTCTCTTTAAACTTCTCCTGCTCTACGCGCTTTCGTCTCCCCCTTGCATCGGGGTTGTAAAACCTTGGTAAGAGAATCAATACCGCCAATTGGTTTTCTAGCATTCACCTACCTGCCTTGTGGCATACATTAGCTCCCTCCTCAAAATATAATATCATACTAGTATTATAGTCTTATATTGTCAACATAAATTTTATGATATCAATACAAGATAATGATTTCACATTATTTATAAAATCCCAGGGACTTTGGACATTCCCTGGGTCGGCACCCGCCCCGCTGATGCGGAACACATTTATTGATCCTCCCCCAGGCGAACGGAGTATAATGGGCCAGTACCCCCCAGGACGGAGACGATCTACTACTTCAAACCTTCCCCCGAAACGGAGTTCCCACGGCCAGACCGTTACGCATTCAGTGCGAAGGGGGATGGTATCACATTACTTCGAGAGGGAATGAGCGGCAGCTGATTTTTCGTGATGATGAGGATCGGCGAGAATTTATGGGCCGGCTCAGCGAAATGACGGAGCGGTATCGCCTGCGTCTGCATGTCTACACCCTCATGGACAATCATTGGCATGGGCTGCTAGAGACGCTGGAAGCGAACCTCAGCCGCGCCATGCAATGGTTGAATAGTGGGTACAGCAGCTGGTTCAATGGGCGACACCGGCGGGCGGGACACCTCCTGCAAGGGCGGTTCAAAGCCATCATCGTGGAGCCGCAACGCTGGGGGTTGGAACTGAGTCGTTATGTGCACCTCAATCCTATTCGCGTCGAACGCTTCGCCTTGAACAAGCCGAGTCGGCGACGAAATCAAGTGGGAGCAGGGAGGGAACTGGGGATCGCTGTGTGGAGGGATCGCATTGAGTTTTTGAGGAACTACCGGTGGAGTTCCTATCGCGCCTACATTGGCCTGGAGCCGGTGCCCGCATGGTTAAGCACCCACGCGGTGCTGGCGTGGCTGGGGGGAGCGGAGGGGCAGCGCCTGGAGAGGTATCGGGAGTATGTGGAGTCGGCCGCACGGGAGGGCCTGATCCAGATCCCGTGGGACCAGTTGCAGGCGCAGGTGGCGTTGGGGGATGAAGCTTTTGTCCGAGACTTGGCGCTCAAAGCGCAAGGCGATGAGCACGAGCAATCCAGTCTGCGACAGTTGAAGAGAAGACCGGGGTTTGCGGCCGTGGTGGAAGCCGTCGAGCGGATTAAGACCGAAGGATGGGATCAATTCTCCAATCGGCACGGGGACTGGGGGCGAGATATGGTAGTGGCGAAATGGGGCATACCGGGTCACGAAGGAATTATTGAAGAAATGGGGCGGGCTCACGGTCAAGGATGGGTTTATTCAACGGAGCGCCCGTCCGCCCCTTTTCCTTAAACCCAAGAAGTTTTACCGCTGGTTTTTGAGGCAGAATATTAAATTAACACCGAGGAACAACTAATGTCAGATCAAAAAATCATCATTGTTCATCTCCGTCGGCCAAACAAACGTGACCCAAGAGACGATCCTTTCTGGGAATTTGGGAGTTTTGGCATTACCGGATGTCACGACAAGAATCTCTTGAACCCCAAGAAAACCAAAGAACTCATCGGCGTTCGCTTGGCCTTTGCTCAGGGAGGGATGGAAGGCACAAGGTTGGTATTGCTTACCCCACCAATTCGCTCCCTCGAAAAGATTGGTGAAGCTCTCTGGTCTCCAAGGACGATGCCATTTCGTTACAAGGCAGCACCTCTGCTCGTAGACAACGAGGGGCGATCGGATTTTATTCAGCTCAAACGCTTTATTTCTGACACCGCCCGCGATTCTTGCGTAGCCCAATTTGCAAGTAGGTTCCGGTCACGAAGACGCCCGCTCGAATCTTCGATAGCCAACGAATTGATTAAGGTCTATGAGCGCCTCCGCAAAGCGGCGCCTCGAAAAGACATCGCACGAAATTACGTCGACGCACTGCCTGGAAATCACAAGCCTCTATCAATTCGCGAGCGGGAAGAAAAATATGAAGACCTCCGAGAGAGGGTGGGAAGAACTCTGTTCCAGAGTGGTCCTAAAAAACCGAATCGAACCGGCTGTCGCTAAGATCAAAACCAAGCAAAACCAAGGGCCACCAAAACCAAGGGCCAGGTCTATTTATTCTTCAATTGGCAGCTAAGTTGTTGGAAGGCCTGCGCCAGCGTCGCATCGTGCTCCATGCGTTGTCGAAACCGACGGACCGCTCCGGAGATGGACACATAATCCAATCCGCCGACCAAAGCACCGAGTTGTTGGAGCGTCAGTCCGCAATACTCGTAAGCCAGAGACAGCGCCAAGTCTCGCCTCCAGTCCCCGTGACGATTCACGAACGCCTGCCAGCGTTCTCCCTTCCATCGCTCCACGGCGCCGATGACCTACAGGAAATCAGGCCGCTGAGTGAAGCCGAGCAGCTCGCGCTGTTCCCGCTCGTTCCCCTGCACCCGGTCCCGAAGACTATCCACAAACTCCTGGCTTCCCAAAACCACCTGGGCCGCCAGTTGGTCCCAAGGCGTTATTAACGATTCCCAAAAGCTCTGCGCCCTGACGCTCTCTGCGGTGAATAGAATGAGATTCCCGAAATCAGGATCCACCTGAATGGCCTCCGTTCGATGACTTGGAACTTTGAACATTGAACTTTGAACTTCCCTGCTCCTGACCGCGCAACGTGATATGGTACCAGGCCCCCTCCCACTGGATACGCAGTGGCCGAGCCATGGTGACTCCAGTCCGGGGGTGATTGAAAGACGCTGAATGTTGGGGGGGATTACAATTTGATTATACCATTACAAAGTCAGTGCCGTTTGCAATTGAAAAATAAATAGACCTGGCCCCGGGCAATTATGAGCACGAGCAATCCAGTCTGCGACAGTTGAAGAGAAGACCGGGGTTTGCGGCCGTGGTGGAAGCCGTCGAGCGGATTAAGACCGAAGGATGGGATCAATTCTCCAATCGGCACGGGGACTGGGGGCGAGATATGGTCCTCCGCTTCCAAGCGCGATTAAGGAAAGATCCCCAATTAATGGAGCTCCTTGCACTCGCGCACTCGCAATTGTCCAAAGTCCCGATCTGACCCCCGCTTTGTTTAACGAGGCTGACTACGCTTCGGGAAGGTGCCTCTTCCCTGTGGCCTGCGGACTTCGCTGTCTACGCTTCAGAGAGGTTGTTCGGCGACTGCACCGACTGCCTCCTTCCTCCCTGCAAGACTCGCTACGGGTGGCTGGCTAAACCTTTCCCGACCGGGACTCTCACCCGGCAAGCTGACGCCAAGCTTCCTTGGCGCACAGATGTGTGACCCCGGGCAATTCGAACTCACAATTGTCCATAGTCCCGATCTGACCCCGGCTTTCTCCTGGGCAGTCAGCAAGGGCATCCTCCGCTTCCAAGCGCGATTAAAGAAAGATCCCCAATTAATGGAGCTCCTTGCACTCGCGCACTCGCAATTGTCCAAAGTCCCGATCTGACCCCCGCTTTGCAACTTAGCCCACAAATATCCTTAATGCCATCCTTGTCTTATGACGATAAGGGAGGAGTGCTGCAGCCGCTGAAAAGCGAAGTGGCAGCCGTTTAGAAGTGAGGAACTGCACCTCCTTAGACCCCACATCTCCGGCCCTTGTCGAAAAATATGATTGCAAAAATTTTGTGAGGATCTGATAGGAGTATCTGGAGGACCATTGAGGTCAGAAGCTCACGACCCAATCACTTGGACAGACTATTTAATCCCTGGAGAATGTCGATTTGAGATTTATTAATCCGCTCAGATTTAGGGAGAATTTTCGAATGACAACACTTTATTCATATGTGGTGGAGCATGATCGCGGTGATGCTCCGTATCCTTTTGGCGGTTACTGTACTCTTGTGAATTGCAAGTACCGGAAAAAAGGGGCGAAGCGAAAGAATGTGATTGAGCTGGCAGAGGAAGATGACTGGGTGGTAGGTACAGGAGGCGTGAATCTGAGAAAAAGTGCTGGTCACAAAAGATTGGTGTATGCAATGAGGGTGGATAAGAAAATGTCCCTTCGTCAGTACAGTGCTGCGAGGCGGTTTCGGGGGCGGAAGGATAACCATCACAGTAGATCGGAGATCGTCGGTCGGTATGCGCTCATTTCCAAGCATTTCTATTATTTTGGGAGGAGTGCGCCAAAGTTACCGAAGAAGTTCCGGGATTATCCGCTTGAGAAGAAAGGGCCGGCCTTTAGGAATGATTTCAGTCAAGAGTTCATTGAATCCTTTATGAGTTGGCTGAAGCAGACCTACAGAATGGGGATCCACGGGAAGCCTTGCATGCCCAACCATTTTTTTGACTCACGATGTGGAGCGAATGCATGCGGGTAGCAATGGTACGTGTTGGAATCGACGCTGGGGCAGGTGGAATGCAAGGACCGCTGTTCCCTAACGGTTCCTTTGAGTTTGTCCCGATACCGGATCGATGGGGAATTGACGCCCGAACATACGGGAACTTCGAAGGTCGACATGGAAGGCCCCTTATTGAGTACTTCTCCGAACGCCGACAGGCCAAGATGATGAGGCAGTCTATCCATTTGGATCCTGACTTCACGACCTTTACCTACGGAGATCCGACGCCTCCCAAGGCAGGGCTGAGACATCTTCGACGAGGTGATATGCTGATTTTCTACTGTGGACTGGAGGGATGGGATTTCAGATCGGCGCCAGGGCTTTATTTGATGGGCTATTTCGACGTCTTGGCAGCAGGGATGGCCTCCGAATTCAGCAAAGGAGAACTCCACCATCTTTTTGCCGCAAACTTTCATGTACTACATAAGAAGGTTTTTCAGCACCAAAGAGATAAACTTGTCTTGGTCAAAGGGTCTGCAAAGAGCCGCCTTCTGAAAAGGGCAGTGTTAATGAGTGTGATGGGGCACGATCGAACGGGGCAGCCTTTAAAGGTTCTTTCTCCGAAAATGCAGAAGGTTTTTGGAGGTTTTGGTGGAAAGATTAGTTTTCAGCGTAGCCCAACACGGTGGGTGGTCCCGAGTTATACCGAGCGAGCGGTCGATTTCATGAGATCGCTCCATTGACGTTGCTCCTGCCAGCGTTACTCAACACACACTACTGGAAAAACAAAACATGGGACGATAGGACGACGGCTAGGGAGCGCGCTGCCGGGGCGACGCGCCAGACGTGAGACGGCAAGTGAAACATGTGGGGAGGTAGCCATGAAAGAGTTACGTAACTACTTAATGTCGATAATACGGGGTGCGATAAAAAATACCGCCGAGTTAGAACGTCTTCTAGCAGGATGCTGGGACGAATTTGAAGGAAGTGAGACGGAAGGGATGGCTCCATATAAGCTGCATGGCCGGATGGAGGATGTTGTTTGGGATCCACCGAATCTGTTTTTCACTCTTGAGCGCCATGGGGAAACTGTGCTTGGATCGACAAGAGCCGAGCTTCACAACTGGAAAATCAATATTCAGGATGAGACAGCTAACTGCTATGAGTCTGGTCACAGACAGGTGTACCCTATGCAGCCCAGCCTCGATCTGCGTCCCATCGCCGAGGGAATTGTTCAGTTAATCGTTGACCACAAACAAGACCAGCGATTGAAGTGGGGTGAAAATGGCAGCGTGCGAATTCTGGTAAGCAGGATTATTCCAGGAGAACATTCTCCCAAGCAGACGCTCACAGGGCGGCGCAAAAGATTTCGCGAGACACTCGATAAATTGCTCACCGAGGATGGTTGGAGGAAGATTAGAGTTTATGTCTACGCTCCACCTGACAACTTGGTGCTGCCGATGAGTCCTGAGAAAAACGTCCTGCCGGGTCACGTGCCAGACGTTAGACTACACGAGGACAGGAAATGAAGCCACTGTTCACGATCCATGCCGGGGAATACCTGGTCGGCTCACATATCGAGCAGCAGTTTCGGCACGTCAACGTATGGGTTCCGTCTCGGGATACTGGAGTAGACCTGCTCGTCTCCGACCGCCGCAACCGCCGTGCAGTATCACTTCAGGTCAAGTTCTCCAAGGACTTCCTGGTCACCCACATGGGGCCAGAATTCCAGCGCGGCTTGCGGGCATGTGGGTGGTGGAAACTGGATCGCGAGAAGCTGCGGCGCTCGGTCGTCGACTATTGGGTGTTCGTCCTCCAGGGGTTTGCGAGCCGCAGCGTGGATTACGTCGTGGTTCCGCCGAAGGATTTGCTCAGGCGCTTGCAGAGGATTCACGGACCTCAAAAAATTCTCCAGACGTACTTTTGGGTGACGGAAGACAAGCAGTGTTGGGAAACCCGAGGGCTCAAGCGGAGCGACCAGCTGTTGATCTCGATGGGCGAGTTCTCAAACGTGCTTCGTGATTTTTCTAAATGGCTCAACGCGTGGTCGCCAGTTGCACGCCTGAATCGTTGACACGGCGCGGCCTAACAGCAACTGGAGCCGACGGGGCAGGGCGACGTCGCGCTGTGGAAACCTGGCTACAGAGAAACGGACTGATTACTATCACTCAAAACAAGAAAGTGTTACCCGTTTTCTTCGAACAATTCGCTCATAATTAGCTGGCCCCCACAACCAGGGAAAAGGACAACCGAAGGCATTCAGACCAGAAAGGGAACATAAAAGGACAGGAGGTACATAAATGTCTTTTTGGGAGCGACTAGGATTTGTAAGAAAAGAAAAGGGGGCAACACAGACACCCGAGGAAATGGGAACTCTATTGTTTGCCTGTGCATGTAAGTCAATGTCTGAAGATTTGGAAAAACCAGACCTCCAGCTTCTGAAGTCGATTAGGTCTACTACAAATCCAAACACATTTGACGCCGAACTGCAAGTCACAATAATGTATGCTGCAATGAATGCTGTGATGACCAGTGCAAATTCAGAGGATAAAACATATCGGGTATTAGACAGCATGAACGGTGCTTTTATCAATTTCGTAACTAATGCTGTCAAGACCTCCGGTAAACAAGTTTTTTGGCGGTATCTTACATCAAGATATGCAGAATATACTGCTGCTCGACAAGAGAAAAGAGGTCCGAACGAGCTCTGGCCCCTCTCTGAACACATCTTAAAGAATCTGCTTGGAAAAGAAACGATGGATGATGAAGCAAAAGACCCTTATACCATGATGGTTCTTTCAGTTTATTACGTTTCTCAGCTTCTTTTCTTTAATGATTTGCTGAAGAGAATTCAAATCAAAGGCTAAATGAAAGTAACAGCAGGGCATAACGCCTGCATCAACCCGAAGCCGAATAGCCCTTGTGGTTTTTGAGAGCTTTGTGGCAACGCAGGTTTCGCATCTCGTTAGGCGGGATCACGAAACGGAGAAATCATGGATCTTCCGAGCAATAGCCTCTTGCCCCTTTTCGCGTATGGTGTCTTTCGGCCTGGTGAACTCGGATTCCTCCGGATCAAGCCTTTTGTACAAGCAGTGACCCCAGCAGCAACACCGGGATGCCTACTTATCCGTGATGGCCTTCCACTTCTCAACCAAGAGAGCGATGGGCAAGTTGTGCGGGGGACGCTACTGCAATTCGTACCGGAATCAGCGGGTCAGGCATACTATAGGATCGTCGAGCTTGAGCCCGACTACCAGTACAAATGGTCAATCGCGAAAGTTCAATTCGATAAAGGTAATGTGCAGGACGCCAACGTGCTGGTCGGAACTGACCTTAGCAACGGGACGGTAGTTCCGGATTCGCCAGAGTGGAATGGACGAGCCGATCCAACGTTCAAGGAAGGACTCGAAGTTGTTGCTAAGATAATCCCATCACAACTACAGTCAGGGGCGCCAGACTTCGCATTGCTCTTCCAACTCCAGATGGCATATCTTTTACTATGGTCGATCCTCGAGCGGTACACGTCCCTGCGGTACCATCTCGCGGGGGAGGCGATGGGGAAGGTTCAGAACTTAGCGCAGGAGCCAGCGTTTGACCGCGCCTTGAGGCGAGAGGTAAAGGGACAGCGGACTATCTATCGGGTTGACAATCCCGCCAACGAAAAGAAAGTGAAGTTGAGTCCATCAGGATCGGCCAAGAAGGCGTTGGAGTATTACTATCAGGTACGGTGCAATGTCACGCACCGAGGAAAGGGTGCCGGCCGCGACATAGAGACCATGTACCTGAGCACCCGAGAGCTTTTGGCAATCACGCGCGAAGTCATCGCCGCGGCATTCGAGGACGCACAGTGGCACGGCGCCCCCTAACAAGGCGTTGGAGCCTCCCGCCGCGCAACCGCTCGATTTTCGTGTTGGCGGTGGTGGGCGGCGGCTCAACGTCAGGTCGTTATGTTGACGTGAACAAAAATGAGAAAACAGTGGATCATTCCGGTCGAAAAAGTGGTCAGACCGGGGCATACGACAAATCACAAATCGATTCGGAATGTCCAATTTCCAGGTCTCACCCCATTCACTTTCTTTAATAACTCATGATTTTAGGTGGGCCAGCTATGTTAAATAGGATTGTAAGCATTTTTAGCGTCCCAATCATGCTGATGAACTTTGCCAGTGGCATTGTTGGGGGTATCTGGCTGGCGATTATAGGTAAATGGGGCCTGATTGGAATTGGTCTTCTGTTTTTGTTTGCTTCCCACTGGCTATTTGCTTTATTAATGTTACCCAGTCTGCCAATCGATGCGCTTGCTACGCACTTTTATAAGAAGAAGAATCCTTTACGTCACTTCATTGGTTATTTCTCTATGCTCTACACAAATATCTTGATGGTCATGACCATTTTTGTCGCCTATTCTGTGTGTAAAAGCTTTTATACCGGCAACATTGCTGTCGGTTATATTCCCTATCTATTGTGGTCTTGGGGCATGGCTCTAGGCCCTTGGCAATACTTTGCGTCAAGAGAGCCTGATAACCCGTTTACCTTAAACACCCTATTTTGTGCAGCTCTTTTCTATTTCCTTTTTTTGACCAGCCTTTTCATTAGTCCTTTTTTTTCCATCTTAGTAATGATAGTTTTTGTGCCTGTCCAATTGATCGTACTTCCTATTTATCAAATGTACCTTGCTAATAGAATTGTTAATCAAGAGAGTGCTAATTGAGAAGGAACTCAATAAATGCCCAACAAGGCGCTCAAGAGGGACGCGGGATTAGCTGCCTTTCTTTTTCAGTTCCGGCGTGCTTGGCCTGCGCCCCTTAGCTTGGTGGTTAGACATACTGTGCCTTTCGAAATTCGACGGATGAATTATGTGGAACTTGGAAGCCGAGAGACCCTACATCCGAATACACACATTCATGTTGCGCTCCCACCATCAAACAATATCGCTGAAAAACGATGCCCAGCATCGAGTAGAGTCGAGGTGTGGCGCGGGAGTTTAGGCGGTGCCTATCGGTGTGTCCGGCCCTTTCGTCTGCCGGTGCCTCACTAGCGCAGCCATGCTTCGTTTCCACATCCCGCTCATCGAACTGGACGGGCGGATTTCCCGC
>JAIQFV010000059.1 GCA_020073085.1 Terriglobia bacterium
ATGTAATCGGTGATGCGGCTCCCCGCAGGAAGCGTCGCCAAGGTTCTCGCCATGAGGTGGCCTCCCGAACCGTTATTGTAGTCCAGGAGACTCTATCATATATTTCTCTAAGTGAACAGTATTGGGGACAGTCCCGAATTAATTTCTCTTCGAGGATCTCAGGGTCTGCCTCGTGTATGATTTCGCGCACTTTCGCGAGCGTCTTCCCGCGCCAGTCTCCAAGTTCCTTGATCTTCTTGTCGATTAATGCAGCGGCAGATTCCACCGCGACGGTCCTTTTCATGTACACCTCCAACTCTCGCACCTAATTTAGCTGCACTCAGCGTACCCCGCAACCTCCGCAAGTGGAAGCCTCTTCATTAGACCGTCTGAAGAATGAAGATTGGTCTCCGGGCCACGGTTGAGTCAGATCAATTGCCCAGCTTGCGGGACGCCTCGATGTATGCCGGAGTGTAGCCTTCCCATTCCCAAGGTGTCACGGTGTCGCCGAAAATGTTTTCTAATAGAGAGCGGAACGCAAGCTCGCCATTGTCGCTATTGGTAAGAACGATCATGCACGCCTGCCGCTGCTCAAAGCAGATCAGGTAGTTCTGCGCGCCGTCACCGTGGCCCTCCTTGAAGAACGCACGTCCGAACGGCGTGCGGCTCAGGAGTCCCCAGCCGATGCCGTAAGCGAGCCCTACCGCCTGAGCCTCTGTTCCCTTAGCCTCATCCACCGCGAGAGGAAATTGGTGCAAGGTGCGGATTCGGATCACCGGTTTGAGCATCTTCCGGCGCGCGGCAGGCTTCACGATGTTTCCGGCGAACAGTGCGCAAGCAAATCGCGCCAGGTCCTCGGCGGTACTCGTCATCGACCCTGCCGCCCGCGCCGGCGCCCGCCGCGTTTTCGCGAGGAACTTTTCGTTGACGTCATACCGGTCAGCGATGTCAGCCTCAAACTCCTTTCGAAAAATCAAGCTCGTGCGCGACATTCCGATCGGCGTGAAAATCGCCTCCTGCATCAATTGATCAAGAGGACGCCCCTTCTTCTGTTCGATGACAAACTGCAGCAGGTTGAAGCCCTCCCCTGAATAAAGAAACTGCGTTCCGGCCGCAAAGTGGAGATGCATCTTCTTGTCCGGCTCCAGAAACGCGAAATTGAGCAGACCTGCTGTGTGGGCGAGAAGCATGCGTGGTGTGACCCGCTGCCATTGCGGGTCCTTCACGAGTACCGACGCCGTGTCCCGGTAGCTTTCATATTCGTCCAGGGGCTTGGCTAATTGCTGCGCTACAGGCAGGTCGAGCGCGAGATCGCCCCGCTCGGCGAGCTGCATCACATAGGCCGCGAACACGCTTTTGGTGATCGATGCCGCCCATGTCGTCGTCGTTAGTTGCATCGGCAGGTGCGGTTCGACGCTCCTCAAGCCAAAGGCTTCGCTCCACACGAGTCGCCCTCGGTCCACGACGGCAACCTGAGCGCCCGTTACGTGATGCGCGGTGAGCGTCTCCCTTGCAATTCTAGAAGCGGCGTTGGCCGAGATCCACGTCCCATCAATGCGGCGAATCATCCGCGCGCCGCCCGGCGCAGCGAATGACGCGTGCGCGACTCCGATCAGGAGAGCGAGGCATACTCTTCCGTGCATCGGTGAACATCGTCTCATACTGAATTCCTTCCATGAAATCTGATCTCTGCCCTCATCGGCCTGAATCCGCGACGTTCCGGGACAGCGCACGCTTCGCCTGCTTGGAACTCGCCGGCCACCGCCCGTCGAAACCGCGCTTGGGGTCAGATTTTTTCGTTTTCATTTTGCCTTGGAAGACGTCCATCGTCCAATCTTTTCTCAGTAAGATTGGGGGTCTTTCCAATCTCTATTTCAGCGATATGATATACTCGGGGTCGAGTTTTCCCCCTTTGCAATCATCATCAACCGTTCCCCCGTCCGGGAGGGTCCATGGCCAGACCGCTACGGATCGCGTGGGAAGGAGCATGGGAATTCATTGGGGTCGTATCTTTGCAATCTACAATTGGGACGGTGAACGGCGACGAGCATCGTTCTGGCACGGGATCCACCGATCTGGGATGAACGCGAGGGAGATGGTGATGAGGAGATCTGTGAGGCGGGGGATACTTTGGTCACCGAGGACTGTTTTTGTCACCATCGGTCGGTTCGAAGAAAAGATGCGGAGACAAAGACTTAGCCGACGGCTTCCGCCAAGCCCAGTCCCAATTGTAGATTGCAAAGATACGACCCCTTTCACTAATGACATTCCTTTAATTAAAACCCCCGGGGGTGGTACATTTTTGCTCGGTCACGGTGGTACACTTTTCCCTTGTCACAAGCAGTTTGCCAAATTGATTCGGGGTAGCTTTTTTGCTAAGGTCGTCGTCATGTCCGAGCGTTCCACCGAGCAGATACGCGAATTGCTCGACTCCCTTTATCGCGTGGATTCGGGACGAATCCTGGCAACTCTGATCCGCTTGCTCGGTGATTTTGATCTGGCCGAGGAGGCGATGCACGAAGCCTTTGCGGCGGCGCTGAGCCTGTGGCCGAGGAGTGGAGTACCCGGCAACCCGCGACCCTGGTTGATTTCGACGGCCCGATTCAAAGCCATTGATACTCTGCGTCGACGGGCACGATTTGATGTGTCTCAAGACGAGCTCGTGCGATCTCTCGAAACGCCATGGAGTTCGCCGGAAAGGTCCAATGAAGAGGACAGCCTTGAGGATGATCGGCTGCGCCTGATTTTTACCTGCTGTCATCCATCTCTAGCGCCGGAAGCGCACGTTGCGCTCACCTTGCGTGAGGTGTGCGGGCTGACCACCGAGGAGATAGCAAAGGCCTTCCTCATCACTCCGCGTACGCTGGCGCAGCGCATTGTGCGCGCCAAGGCAAGGATTCGCGAGACACCGATTCTGTACGAGGTTCCGACGCCGCAGGAATTGCCGGAGCGACTGGGCGCGGTGCTTCAGGTCATCTATCTCGTCTTTAACGAGGGTTATTCGGCTGCGGCGGGAGCGGAGGTAACGCGGGCCGAGCTAACCGGCGAGGCGATTCGACTGGGCCGGTTGCTGATCGAACTCCAGCCAGAGCCGGAAGTCATTGGACTGCTTTCCCTGATGTTGCTACAGGAATCCCGTCACGCCGCAAGAACCTCGCCGACTGGAGAGCTGATTTTGCTGGAGAACCAGGATCGCTCGCTCTGGAACCGGGAACAGATCGCGGAGGGAGTGGCATTGCTGGAGAAAGCCCTGAAGTCCCGCCGCTTCGGCTCCTACACACTGCAGGCTGCGATTGCGGCCGTTCATGCGGAGGCGGAATCGGCCGCGGTAACCGACTGGCGACAGATTGTTGCGCTTTACGACCGATTGCTACGAATTCACCCTTCGCCCGTTGTACTGCTGAATCGTGCCGTGGCCATAGCAATGTGCGATGGTCCAGAGGCTGGTCTGACGCTTATCGACGCGGTGTTGGAACATGGCGAATTGGCAAATTATTACCTGGCGCATGCAGCCCGGGCAGATATGTACCGCAGGCTCGGCAGGACGGCTGAGGCTCGGTCCTCTTATGAGAGAGCCCTGGCCCTGACCCAACAGGAACCGGAGCGGCAATTCCTGCAGGAGCGGATTCGGCAGCTGAAATAAAATTTGGGATAGCTGTCGATTTTCCGTCTCCCCAACGACTATAGGACAAAAGAACGATGAGCTACGGTTCCTGAGTGAACAGGAAACGAGTCATCGGGAACAAACCACAGAAAACAAGGAGAAAAAGTCATGCCACAGTATCTGGTTGCTAACTACCTCCCCGACGACTTCGACCCGTCCGCCGTCACCGAAGCGATGATGGAGGAGATCCACGCGCTCAACCGCGAAATGATTGCTGCCGGCGCCAGGAAGTTCGCTTGCGGAATTTCCCCGGCCAGCAACGCAAAGACGGTGCGGAAGCAGCCTGATGGTACGGTGCTCGTCACCGATGGGCCATACACCGAGACCAAAGAGCATATGGGCGGTTTCTGGATACTGGAAGCTGCCGATATGGACGAGGCGCTGGCGTGGGCGCGCAAGGGTGCCATCTCATGCGATGCGGCGGGCGAGGTGCGCGAGCTTCTTTTCTACCCGGCTCCGGAACAAGGACCCGGCGAAAGCAAGTAAACAACTTGGCCACTGCGGCCTCGGAACACGCGCCCTGGTGACGAGATGAACGAGCCGGCGCAACGCTCTGTTGCCGGTTCGTTCAATCCGCTATGAGGAGAAGAACAATGAAATACGTCTGTTTGGGATACTACGACAAAAGCAAATTTGACGGCATGACGGATGGCGAGAAAAACGCCATGTTCGATACATGCTTTGAATATGACGACCATCTTCGCGCCAGCGGGCACTGGGCCGGTGGAGAAGGGCTTCAGGGGCCGGAGACCGCTCTGACCCTGTATTGGAAGAACGGCAAGGTGGCAACGACCGACGGCCCCTATGCCGAAACCAAAGAACAACTCGGCGGCATTCTCGTCCTTGAGGCGAGGGACATGAATCATGCTGTACAGCTCATCGGCCAGCATCCGGCTCTGACGTATGGCAACATTTTCGAGATTCGGCCAGCGGCGGACATGAATGAAGTCATGAAGGCAAGCGAGCGGCGACGGAGACAGAACACTGCACGCTGAACACGATCCTGGTTCTGGTTCGGCAGGGATACGAGACAGCCGTTAAAGGCAAGAACGGGTTTGTATGCGGCGCGGCGTCCTGGTGCGACTGCTGGCTAAACCGTGGCCTTGTTGGTGACGACATCCCCCGCTTTGAGAAGATGATTGAAATGGGTTTTCCGGAAGGATCTACAATGACATTCAACAACCTGAAGCGAGTTGGAGAAGTCAAGACAGGTACCATTGGATTTTAAGGAGAAACACAATGAGAAAACATAATTGTTCCGCCAGCTCCGCTCGGTTTGCAATCGAGCGGAAAACTGCAGTTCAGTTTTCGGCAAAACAAATTATGAAAGCGTTACTTTGGATGGCGATGACAATTTGCCTTGCCACGAATCTTTGTTTCTCGCAAATAAGTTTTAGCGACGAAACCAAAAAATATATCGATTACAACGATCCTGTTACTGTTTTCAAAAATGCACTATTGATTGACGGCAAAGGCAACCCGGCCAAACCGCATCAAACCGTCATTATCCGCAACGGCAAGATCTAAGGTGATGATGCAAAAGCGTCAGCGCCGCGAGATGGAAAAATAATCGATCTGAACGGCAAAGCACTTATGCCTGGCCTGGTGATGCTGCATGAGCATATGTACATATCGGCCTTCTCAACGGATCCTTTCTACCTCAATGCCCGACAATTGCCATTTACTTTTCCTCGCCTTTACTTCGCAGCCGGAGCGACAACCATTAGAACAGCAGGCAGCATCGAGCCGTATTCGGATATTCGAATAAAGAAGGATATTGATCTCGGCTTATTGCCCGGCCCTTTTATTGAACCAACGGCCCCATACATCGAGGGGGAAAACGCCCTCTTTCCGCAGATGAAGGAAAACAAGACGCCGGCCGAAGCCGCAGCCTTTGTGAATTATTGGGCCGATCAGGGCTTCACCTCGTTTAAGGCATATGTGGGTGTGGATAAGCCGACGTTAAAGGCTGCCATCGATGCAGTTCATAAAAGAAACTTAGAAATTACTGGTCATCTGTGTGCGGTTACTTACAGCGAAGCGGCTGAATTAGGTATTGACAGTCTGGAACACGGATTCGGTGTAAGTACAGATTTCGTTACTGACAAGAAGGAAAGCGAATGTCCTTCAAACGCCAGCGCTAACCAATCATTAGCAGATTTCGAAATGGTGTCGGTTACAACTCAAAGAAACTGTTCGATTCAGTAAAAGGGAAAGTCGGCTTCATTTGAACGTGTACTATTGGTACTTGAGGAGAAATGACATGAGAAGAATTATGGTGCTTGAACACATTACCCTTGATGGCGTCATACAAGCCGGCGGCGGACCGGACGAGGATACGAGCGACGGCTTTGCGTATGGCGGATGGGCAGCGTCTTTTGACGACGAGGCGATCGGCGCGGCTGTGAAAAAGATGCTGGATTTGCCGATCGACCTGTTGCTGGGGCGCAAAACCTTCGATATTTGGGCGGCGTTTTGGCCGCAACATGGGGACATTTGGCCCCGCGTCAACACGGCGACCAAGTACGTCGCCTCGAACACGATGACTTCTCACCAGTGGCAGCCGTCGGTGTTTTTAAACGGAGACGTTGCGGAAAAAGTCGCCGGGCTCAAGCAGCAGGAAGGGCCCGATCTGCACGTTTGGGGCAGTGGAAATCTCCTGCAAACGCTGATGAAGCATGATCTGGTCGATAATTTCTGGTTGATGATCTATCCGATCACCTTGGGCGAGGGAAAACGTTTGTTTGCCGAGGGCACGATCCCGGCCGCGTTCAAAGTGACGGAAAGCATTGTCGGTTCGAGTGGCGTCATTCTCGCGAATTACGAACGCGCTGGTGCTGTCCAAACCGGAAGTTTTCTATAAACATTCGCGCCGTGTTGGGCGGCACGTTCGCCGCAAATATTACGATTTGCAACTGTCGATTCTTTCGGCGCGCGCCGACTATAGGATGAACGGTCCGGCGCTCAGCCCACCCTCAAACTCTCGTAAGGACTGCTACATTGACGGGAAAGGACACTCAAATGAGAAATCACTCTTGTCCAAATTAGGCTTTTTGGACTCCACAATTTGGACAGCAGATGAACGTAGCCAGATTGGCAACCTATCGATGGAATCGATCAAGAGCCCTGAAAATCGGTTGCTCGCGAGGGATTTCAACAATTTGGCTCCTTCAATGGATCGAGGCCTCGTTTTTGATCGAAAGCGCCATCTCTTTAGAATCAATGGCTTAATCCGTCCAAATACTCATTTTCTCAGCTAATTTGGACGGCAGTGATGAGAAATGTAATCTTCGCAATCAACATTACCCTGGATGGCTGCTGCGACCACACCAAAATGGTTCCCGATGAAGAAGTACTTGGCTACGGCGCGCAACTCGTCCGAGATGCTGCCCTGCTCGTTTATGGGCGTAAGACCTACCAATTGATGGTTCCTTATTGGCCTGATATTGCAAAAAGCCAGTCCGAGACAAAAGCGGATATCGAATTTGCTCAAACCTTTGTCTCCAAGAAGAAGATTGTTTTTTCACGATCGTTGGCCAGCGCTGAAGATGAAAATACGAGAATTGTTCGTACGAACCTTCGCGACGAAATACTTAAACTGAAGCAAGAACAGGGCAACAATATTTTGGTCGGCGGTGTAGATGTTCCTTCACAACTGATGGAGCTTGGCCTGATTGACGAATATCGTTTTGTCGTTATGCCAATCATTGCTGGAGAAGGGAGACGGTTGTTAGAAGGCGTCAGACTGCCGGAGAGATTACAACTAAAATTTGTTGAGTCAAAGATCTTTGAATCAGGATGTGTTGCGCTTCGTTACTTGAAACAGTGACGGAAAAATCTGCGACAGCTGAGCTGCTGGCTCCCACCGAGGGGAGGACAACGAGGAGAAGAACGATGAAATACATCTGTTTGGGATATTACGATCCGGGCAAGGTCGAGAACCTATCTGAAAGCGAGCGCAACACCATGTTCGACGAGTGTTTCAGCTACGACGACGAGCTGCGCAGGAACGGACATTTTGCCGCGGGCGAGGCTCTTGGGCCCCCTCACACGGCGATGACCGTGTATGGGAAGAACGGAAAGGTTGCAGTGACGGACGGTCCCTACGCGGAAACCAAGGAGCAATTGGGTGGGATTCTGGTGCTTGAGGCGCGAGATCTGAATCAGGCGATTCAGCTCATGTCTCAACATCCTGCAGTGAAGTATGGATCGTCGTTCGAGATACGTCCTTCCGCGGATATGACCGAAATGATGAAGGAGAGCGAGCAGCGACGGCGAAAGAATACCTCGCGATGAGGGCGCCCACGAGGGAAAAATGATCAGGACCGTGGCCGGGGCCGGCCTGCTGGCACTGTCGCGGCAACCCGGCGACAACAATATTGAGTACCGCTTTACATACGATTCTGAAGAACCTGGGAAGGAGACTTTGTACCATGGCAAAGCTCGTTTATGGATTGAACCAGTCCTTGGATGGCTACGTCGACCATCTGGAGTTTAGGCCAAGCCCGGCGCTTTTTCGTCACTTCATAGAGCAAGTGCGCGACCTGACGGGCATGGTGTACGGTCGCCGCACGTACGAGGTAATGCGTTATTGGGACGAAGACTACCCGGAGTGGGGCGCGGAGGAACACGACTTCGCGGCGGCGTGGCGGAGCCAGCCGAAGTGGGTTGTGTCGCGCTCGTTGAAGTCGGTCGGACCCAACGCCACACTTGTCGAGGATGACATTGAGGCGGTGATACGTGGGCTGAAGGCTCAGCCAGTTGGGGAGATTGACGTTGCCGGACCGGACTTGGCAGGAAGCCTAACCAACCTTGGTCTTATTGATGAGTATCGACTTTACCTCCACCCCATCGTACTTGGTCGCGGCAAGCCATTCTTCGCCGGCCCCCGGCCGCCGCTCCGCTTTGTGACCAGCGATCTCGTTGCCGAGGACGTGATTAGGTTGACGTACGTGCCCGCTTAATCGCGCGACTCGCCCGACGGACTGCGCCGAGGCGTCAGGTCCGCTTTGGGTCAGGACTTGCCGAAAGCGGAAACCGGGGACTGATTGAGATACGGCCGGTTGCGGAGTTGAGCGAAATCATAAAGGAGAGCGAGCAGCGGCGACGGCGAAAGGATACCTCGCGATGAGGGCGGCCACGAGGGAAAGAATGATCCGTATCATGGCCAGGGGCTGGCCTGGTGGCAATCCTGTTTTTCAATTCCTTGGGGTCGTATCTGATCAGCGACAATTACATTGACCGGCAACGACAATTACATTGACCGGGTCCCGAAGCTCGGAAGTTGGTAATCTGACGGCCTTTAAGTGCAAGGAGGGACGGTGATTACCACAGACGAGCAGGTGAGGAGACTCATGCGATTGTCGCGAGAAAGAGATTTGCCCTTGGGGGCCTTGGCCGCCAAGGCGGGGATGGGGGAGAAGACTGCTGCTGAGGGGGTCACATCCGGACAACCGGACAATTGAAGGGAGCCCGCTTCAGATCGAATGAACCGTGCCCAGAACAACTCTGCAATCTTCATTCAGGGACGCAGGATAGGCCCTCGAGTGTTACGAGGTAGGAACGAAATTCATCATTGGATGCTCTCTTGGAATTGTTGATGCAGAGCAGATCAAGAGATGGATGGCGCAACGCGAAAATGTGACCTCAAAATTCGAGCAAAATCGCAATTGTCCGGTTGTCCGGATCTGACCCGAAACTGCGCTACGGGAACAATAAGATCATCTCAAAGCATTGGAGCAATCTATGCCCCCCACCCGGAAGGTCAAATTGGCAGAGATTGAACGATTCATTCGCGGTTCTCTGAAGGATAAGCCCAAAACGGATCTCAAAAATCTCAGGATCGTGAAAGAAGCAGATCTTGAATGTTGCGCTTATTTTCACCTCCGCCGTTTTCTCCGCGTGGATTCATTGGGGTCGTATCTTTGCAATCTACAATTGGGACGGTGAACGGCGACGAGCATCATTCTGGCACGGGATCCACCGATATGGGATGAACGCGAGGGACATGGTGATGAGGAGATCTGTGAGGCGAGGGATACTTTGGTCACCGAGGACTGTTTTTGTCACCGTCGGTCGGTTCGAAGAAAAGATGCGGAGACAAAGACTTAGCCGACGGCTTCCGCCAAGCCCAATCCCAATAGTAGATTGCAAAGATACGACCCCTTTCACTGCTCACTCCCAGCAACAACACCGGCTCAATGGCGGGCCGCCCGGTGTCGCTCGGGTAGCAGCGTTCCAGCGGCGCACGGGCCTGCACCAACAGCGGGTAGATGCGCTCCGCCAGCAGGCGGTACCGATCCTCCGGCTCAAAGACCTCCCGGTGGACCGCCTGCAGGCCAAACAAGTGGGTCTGCGGATTAAACACGGGTAAGCTCATCGCGCGCTCGGCTCCTTCAACGCCCCAAGATTCTTCTTGACAGACGCTAGCTTATAAGCTAACCTATGCCCATGTCAACCCAATATTTATTAAAAGTGCAAGCGATTCGCACCAAAAACACCACCCCCCGGCTCTATGTCTACTTTCCGCTGCCCCTGGCCGCCGCCATCGGCCTGGAGCCGGGTGAGAGTGTGCAATGGGAGTTGCTCGATCGCGGAGAATTGCATCTGACCCGCGTGGAGCCACCCCCGCCCACCACCAAAAAACGCGCTAACAAATAAGAACACCCTTAATTTGATAATGATAACGTAAAAGGTACCCACCTGGAGGGCGAATGATCATGTAAAAGGGACCCACCCCCCTCAGACCTCTGTTAGAGTGCTGCGACTCAGGGAAGCCGCAGCGTTGAGCAGAGGAGGAAGGATGATCGGGATGGATCAG
>JAIQFV010000060.1 GCA_020073085.1 Terriglobia bacterium
ACCGTGGCGCTCAGGTCGCTCTTCAGCGTGGCCCTATCCTCCCGGTGCTGGCCGACATGATACGCTGTTCATGGGATTTCCTTTGCCCAAAAGCGATAAACTTTCTTCCACAACTTTGAGATGTATATCAGATCCGGACGTAGGACAAATGGGCACTCCCGGAATAATGCATGTCCGACTTGAATACTTTGACAATGTCAAAACTCAGAGCGATGACCGCATCTTCCTCCTGGCGAAGCTGAATTTGTCCAAAATCCCGACCTGACCCCATTTAGTCTCGTTGGATCTTCATAAATTCGGGACAGTCCCGAATTGTGTTTTTACTTGTATTAAAACAGCATGATATAATTCTCGGCGCACAGCACAAAAAACTTGCATTCCCCCGTGACGGGAGACTCTACGGCGACGCCGAATGAGAATCTGGCTGAATCCCTTGATGAGCGTCGGGCGCTTCAGGAGGGCGGCAGGCGTTTGTTCGGGTTCGACGACCGGAGCCGTGTTCACCGTGCGCGGCCAGTTTCCAACGGCTTTCTCCATGGAGGCGAAGGGAGAAGCTTCGACACAGCACGAACGATACAACGGTAAGAGATGCCCACGTTCAAACCGCAGTCTTGACCCACGATGATTTTGATCCCGATTGCAACCCAGAAAGGCCGGCTCATCCAACACGAACCTGGGGTCTAAAATGGAGGTTTCGGCTAAGAGGAGGTGTCCGATGCGAAAGCTATACACAATCTGTTTGACCTTCGCGCTGCTCTGTACTGTCGTGTCGATCGTTCCGGGGCAGTTTAAGGCAAAGGAAATTGCAGGCGTCTACGACGGCAGGCTTCAGTGCTCGAGCGCTGACCACGAAACCAAATTCAAGCTCGCCCTGACGGCGACCGGCGATTACGTGCTGGCCGGCATGCTCACTTTCGATGCGCAGGATGCTTCTGGAACCCACGCCGTTACCTATAGCTTGACGGGCACCAACGCGGGAGCTTCGTTCAGGGTGCTTCCTGTTAAGTGGGAGACGCCCGAACCTCCCCGTCGCATGATCATGACCCGGAGCGCCTCTTACAATGTCAACACCTGGTTCGGGCTGAATGGCCTTTACGATGCTTCGGGCACGATCAGTGGAATCGAACTTGGCATCGTCATAAATCCGGCCTGCACATTTTCAGGTAAGCGAATCGGGGCCGCATCTGCCAGCATCGATCCCAGCATCGCGGCCCGCAATTTGCCACCGGGGAGAGCGGAGCAACTCGGGCAAAAGCCCCCGCCGCCAGTGACGTCCTACCTTTTCTGTACCGGAGTTGCCTCGCCCCAATCAACCATCTATTATTCCGGCACCATCGCAACGACTGAAAAAAACACCAATCCGGTGCATGTGGCGTTTTTTCAATTTCTCAAGCAACGATATTCTTATAGAGGGCCCGGGGAATACCCCGGTGACCTTCAGTGCACCGGTGTTCGCAGTGTGGAGGAGGCCCGATCCGTCGAGCAGCTCTATGTGAATAGAGACCGACAAAACAAGCGAAACGTCATCGAGACCGGCTGGACGTACAATGGCGCACCGGCTCCGGTTATTGCTCCAACCTCGGGTGCAACGCCGGCAAACGCCACCGCGATTACGGGCGTTTACAACGGAAGCTATCGTTGCGCTCGCGGCCCAGTCAATCTCAAGCTGACCCTTGCGGCTCCTGGCGACGGGTCGTTGACGGGCGAATTCATGTTTGATCTGCCCGCAAATTCCCGCGCGGGCACCGCCGGGTATCGCTTGAGCGGGACGTACGATGCGGCCACCGGGAATTTCCACCTGGATCCCGTCAACTGGGTGCCCCCCGCGCCCCCCGGTTACGTGATGGTGGGGATGGAGGGCGCCTTCAATTCCAGCGCCGGGCAGGTTTCCGGGAAGATTACTTACCCGACGTGCAGCACATTTGAAGCGACGCGAAATAAGGCACAGTCCGCCGCGCTCCCCCGCACTGTGCCTGTGACACCGGCTGCAGCAGCGGTCCGGCAACCCGTGTCGTCCGCATCCGCCGCGGGAAATCGCGCACCCGTGACACGCGCTGCTGAAGGCACGGTGACGCAGGGACAAAATACGTCAACAGGCGCTTCCGGCAATGGAAAACCCTACTTCTGCTTCGGGTATAACAATAATAAAAACCTCTATTTCAGCGATACGTTTGAAGTGCCGCCAAATACCCCGGCATATCCCGTGATCATGGACTTCGGCCGGTTCCTTACTGAAAGGTATGGCGTATCAACTAGGACGGGTTGGAATGGGGGGATAAATTGCTCGTGGGGTGACAAGGCCAAGTTAAGCGTGATGGCAGGGTACAAGATTGTCGAAACGGGATGGAAACCCAAAAGCCTCCCGGCACCGTACATAGGACCTTAATGGCCGCCGCGCAAGATAATGTGGTGGCTGCTGCGAATGCCCTCGGAGCATTCGGAAGGAAACCAAATCTATCCCCCTGAGGGGGTAGTCGCCATGGGTCAGCGAGTTATATTAAGGCTGAGAATTGCCGGGGTCAGGCACCAACATCATGATGCAGAATTGCTTATGGGGTCACATGTTTCGGACTCAGGAAAGACGATTCATAGCGACCACTCTTCGCGTACGGGAGAGGGTGAAGGACGCTCTCGTTCAACCGCAGAGCGCTATTTCTGGCGGGTGAGGCAAGAAATATGGAGATCACTATCATCTGGCACAAACCGATTCGACTAAGAAGCGGCGTAAAAGACAACTTGATTTATGCGTGTGACGAACTCGATCGAATTCCAGAGAAGCCTGGGATTTATGTCTTTGCACGGAAATTTGGCCAGTCTCAAATCCCGCTTTATGTGGGACAGGCAGCCAATTTGAGGAAGAGAATCGATCAACAGTTGAATAATGCTAAGTTGATGATGGCCATGAAGAATGCTGCTAAGGGGCGTCGACTCCTTCTAATTGCAGAACTGTCCCTGCAGCCGGGCCAGCAAGAGAAAAAAGTTCTGGATATCGTTGAGCGAACCTGCATTAAGTCTGCTTTGAGTTACGGTTATGAATTACTGAACAAACAAGGGATCAAGAGTCTAGTCCACACCGTGTCGTCCAAAGGGAAGAAGAAATCCCATAATCCATTTCTTCGAAAGATGAATATAGCAAGGTAGCGTTGAGGATGAATCAGGGAACTCACTCATTCTCTCGCGAGCAGCATTTGGAAGTAGAGGGCGAAGCGGGTGACCATCCCAATTTTTCGGTAGAGGAAATCTGATACAAAAACCATCCCCCGCCCATTTGGTGTGACAAACAATCGCACCTGGAGGGAAATTCCCAATGACTCTCCGATTGAGTGACCTTCAGATTCAACAATTAATCAATGAACGCAAGCCTTTGCCACAGGATTACCGTCAGCGAATACAGCCGAGACTCAAATCTGGTCACAAGGAACGGGAGTTGGATATAATGGGTGCTTCACATTCGGAGTTTCGCATTATCTTTCGTCAAAGCAATATCAATCCAATCGACTTCTCTATCATTCTTGCGTATTGCGTTCCAAGGACGAATCAAATTTTCAGGCTTCGCCGCTACAATGGAAAGAGCCACGAACACACGAACTCTCTTGAAGGAAACAGCTTTTACAATTTCCACATTCACTTGGCAACCGAACGATATCAGGATTCCGGGCTTCGGGAGGATTCTTATGCCGAGCCTTCGACGCGGTTTGCGGACTACTATGGAGCCATTCGTTGCCTTCTTGAGGATTGTGGTTTTGAACAACCGGCCGGCCTTCAGAGCGAATTGTTCGGGGAGGAGGTGTAAGCCGTGACCATTGATTCGATCGAACAAGATTTCAAAAAGAAGGTTTGCGATGGTCTCCGTCTGCAATCAGAGGGGCTGGAGCGATATCGAGTTTTTACGCCTTTCCTTTTCGAAGATGGCGACCACCTCTCCATCGTGCTGAAACGTCACAACGGACATTGGATGCTGACGGATGAGGGGCACACTTACATGCACCTCACATATGACATTGAGGAAAAGGACCTTCAACGCGGCACTCGTGAGAAAATCATTTCGAATGCTCTCACAGCGTTCAGCGTGGCCGATCGCGAGGGGGAACTTTCGTTGGAGATCCGAGAAGAGCAATATGGTGATGCTCTATACAACTTTGTGCAAGCCTTGCTCAAAATATCCGATGTTTCATACCTTTCCCGGGAGCGAGTCCGCTCGACATTTCTGGAAGACTTCCGAGCTTTCATGGAGGAGCGGGTTCCACAAAACCGGCGCACTTTTGACTGGAGTCATCCAGAGCACGATCCGGACGGCAAGTATACTGTTGATTGCCGTGTCAACGGGATGGTTCGTCCGCTTCACGTTTACGCGCTTCCCGGCGACGACAAGGTCCGGGATGCGACCATCGGCCTGTTGCAGTTTGAACGTTGGGGGCTGGTGTTTCGAGCTGTTGGGATTTTTGAGAATCAAGAAGAGGTTAATCGGAAGGTGCTCGCTCGTTTCAGCGATGTCTGTGAAAAGCAATTCTCCAGCTTAGCTGCGAATAAGGATCGAATTGCCCGATATTTGGAGGAAGCGCTTCGGGAAAGTTGAGACCGCAAGGTGATTACGCATTAAGAGATTGAGGTAGTCTTCAGAGACCGACGTCTGGGAACAAGCAGGGGCGGTCTCCATTTTCGACTTGTGCAAAAGCAAGGAGAGCCACCTATATCTAAGCCAGGGTGTCGTTCGAATGGCTATGAGGGATAACACATATGAAAGCCAATTCACAAGGCGACAGGGAGTCCAGATCTTCAATCATAAGGGAAATCAAGACACCCCTTGCTTTCTATTCGTTAGTTGTGTTGGTGGCCGAGGGTATTTTAGGCTTCTTGGCGTCGAAGGCAACCGGAGCAGATTTCACATTCCTCGTAGTTGGAATGATGGTTACACTCTTGGCATTGATTGGCGCTGTGGCGTTTCTTGCCCACAAGTCACCTGAGCGACCTGGCTCTGGTCCCAAGGAGCTTGAGCAGACTCCTATTAAACATGATGTTTTCATCTCCAGTCCGATGGCTGCATATGACGAAGATGAGAAATACAAGCGAAATCGCACAGATGTTCTGATGTTGGTCGAGGCTTTTCGAAAGGAGTGCAAGTTCAAGTCGGTTGTTTACGCAGGGACTGAAATTGCGTCGATGAAAGATTTTGAAGCTGCTGATATCTCAGCCGCGGACGACATTCAGGCACTAAGGGAGAGTAAGTGTTTTGTATTGCATTACTCAGAAAAAATCGTCTCTAGCGTTCTTTTTGAAGCAGGTGTGGCGCTCGCCCTGCAAAAGCCATCGCTGTATTTTGTCAAGGACCGCGATTATTTGCCCTTCCTAATGCGCCAGGCAGAACAGGCATTCCACCACGTGAAAATCTATGAATTCAGCACAACCAACGATATTCTGACGCTTATCAAGAACCATCGGGAGAAGCTCTTCTCCTTTCCCGCGAACTCCCCGCGTTAACAGGCTGGCAATCGAGGCAGGGTTGTCCATCAATGAATATTTAGCGATGGCAAGATTTTAGGGTCAAATCTAAATTTTCAATTTTGATTGTTGCTTATCGCGAAAATTGAACATTTAGACCTGACTTAAATGGCGCTTAGATAATCCGGCTATTCCCCCCTTTTCCGCTTTGTGACCGAATGCTTTTGACAATCGAAAAGGTACCCACCTCCCAGGGGTTTTAATAAAAGGAATACCATGAATCCTGTGGGGCCGGGGGCCCCCACGGAATTCATCTCCTTATTCGGCCCGGCAGGGCCGGAAGTGGCAGCCACTTCGCGACTTACAGACTTTCTCGACTTCTGTTTCTTGCTCAGACTCTCTGCAAAGCGGCGACTTTCCCAGTTAAACTCATGGATGGTGCTGTGATGGGTCAGCCGGTCCAGCAAAGCGGCGGTCAGCGCGGCATCCCCAAAGACGCTGGTCCACTGGGCAAAGGCCAGGTTCGAGGTCACCATGACGGGGTCACACATCTCAAAGTTGTGTCAAGAGGCAAGACTCCACCCAGTGCCCAGCCGAGTATTGCTGTGTGTTCCGCCCGGTCGCCAGTGAGTCGATTGTCTTCGAACGCCACTCCGTTGTTTCCCCATCGAGACGGGC
>JAIQFV010000061.1 GCA_020073085.1 Terriglobia bacterium
TTCAGGCCTCGAAGTCTGGCAGGTGTGCAAAATTGATGGGCAGTGGAAGATCTTGTCCGTTGCCTGGACGATCTATCCATAGTCACAGCTGACAGCCAACAGCGCTCCAGAGAACAAGGCGAGCTTATGCCTGGTGATTCCGCCGGACCGCTGAAGAAGGGAAAGCGGATGGTGATTTCTGCGCCGTCCGCCAGAGGGAAGGATCTGCCTCAACAGTCTCTGCACGATGTGGCATCGCCAAGAACGTATTGGCCTGGGATGACGCTGTGGCCGACCGGGCCTACAAGAGGAAAGAAGCGAATGAAATCGAGATTGGCAACTTCAATACGCTCTAGCTTTCCGTACATGAATCTGAGGGGGCGCATTCCGGTCTCCACGTTACTGGCGGTAATCGTAACGGCTGCAGCCTGGGCGCAAAGTGCTCCTGCCGTCAATTCGGCAGAAGCGCGAAAAGCGATTCAAGCGCGTGTGGCGATGGACAAGAACACAATTGAGAGGATGCTGGCTCCGGATTTATACGTCCAAACTCCCGACCGAAAACTAACACGGCAGGAGTTTATCGATGCAATCTCCTCCCGCCCGTATACCTTAACACGATTTCACGCCACCGTGCTCACGGTCGAACCCAGAGGCAACGACTGGGCGGCACTCGTACTTGAGAAACTAGAGGGCGAGATTAAGGACAACAGTGGCAAAACGAGCAAGATCTACGTCATGGGGGTTGTACGGGATGGCTGGGGAAAATTGAACGACAACCAGTGGACCCTCCTATGGTCCGAGCAACTGGGCCAGCAACTGTGGGAGGAGGAGATTCCGCCGATCGCAAACTGGTAACGGAGTTTCCAAATGATGTCCTCCGCCGGTCCCGATTCAGCTAGCAATTGCTGTTGTCGGCGGTAATCTGATTCTTGCCGAAGGCTATATACCCCCAAGTCTGACATAACAATAGCAAAGCATTCCCTTTGAAAATGCAAGCCGAAATCCAAACGGAAATGAGGACAAAATGAAGAGAACTTTCGTGATCCCTGCCTTGCTGTTCCTCGCCGCGTCAGCGATTGCACAAACAACGTGCGCGCAATCAAAGAACCCGGTAAGTACCGCCCTGAGAGACATTCTGCCCGGCCGGCAGAAAAACACCGTCGCAGCCGTCGAAGCCATGCCCGCCGAAAAATTCAGTTACAAGCCCAGCGCCGACCAGATGACCTTCGGCCGTCTCGTTGTCCACATGGCCGAAACGAATAATCTGCTGTGCGGCAAGGCGGCCGCCGTCCCTGCTCCCAAGGTCGAGGAGGCGAAAGACACGGACTCGAAAGACAAGCTCATCGTCGCGCTCAAGGCCTCCTTCGATTTCTGTTCCGGCGCGCTGGCGAATATGGACGATTCGAAACCAGCGGAGACCACGGAAGGATTCGGCGGAAAACAAGTTACGCGCGCCTGGTTGAGCCTGATCCTAGCCGGTAGTTGGGCCGACCACTACGCCGAAGCCGCAATGTATCTGCGCCTGAACGGTGTGTTGCCGCCGACCGCCAACAAGTAAGAGCGATGCTCCCATTTGTAAAGCTGTAAACGTCGAAACGGAGATCCGGACGAAGTGACCAATCTGAGAACTTGATTCATTGGGGGAAATCATGGAAATGTTATTCAGTGATATCCGGTACGCCTTCCGCATCTTGCGGAAGAGTCCCGGCTTCACTCTCATAATCATTCTCACGCTGGCATTGGGAATTGGGGCGAACACATCGATTTTCAGCATCGTAAACGCGGTGCTATTGCGTTCCTTGCCGTACTACGACCCCGGTCGTTTGGTGAAGATCACTTTCAACAATCCTGGAATAGGTTTGCGTGACATCCCCTTCTCTGTCCCGGAGTTGGAAGATCTGAAGTCAAAAGCGGGTGTCTTCGAGGAAGTAAGCGTTGTCCTCTCTGGGCCTACCAACTTGACCGGCGCCAAACAACCGGAACACCTTGAAATGCTCGAGGTGAGCCCCAACTATTTTTCCATGCTCGGCACAACACCAGAAATCGGGCGGTTATTTGGTCCGCAGGATTTTGCGCTTGGTTTTGCGGAAGCAACTGTGATTAGCGATGGCTTGTGGCGCCGCTCTTACGGCGGCGACCCGAATATTCTCGGTAAGCGTCTGAGGATGGACAACGATCCGTACACGATTGTGGGAGTAGTTCCTGCTGGATTTCGCCACCCCGGAAAGACGGGTGGGAAGGATGTGGAAGTGTGGGTCACGTGCGGGTTCAGCGGTGATCCTTATCCGAAACCCGCGCGAAACGTGAAGGTGGCGCGCGAGGCAATCGGACGGCTGAAACCTGGCATCGATGTAACGCAGGCTCAGGCGAGACTGACGGCAATGGCCAGCGAACTGCGAAGTGATTTTCCGAACGATTATCCTCCTGAGGCTAAATGGTCCATCGATATCCAACCTTTGCAGGACGCACTCGTAGGCTCTGTGCGTCCCCAGCTGCTGGTATTAATGGCCGCAGTAGTCTTAGTCGTGCTAATCGCATCCGTGAATATCGCAAACCTTCTACTGGCTCGCGCTTCAGGAAGACAGAGAGAGATGGCACTTCGGATGGCGCTTGGGGCTGGCCGTACCCGCATGGTGCGCCAGATGCTGACGGAGTCGCTGGTGCTTTCCTTGATCGCGGGTGTGGCAGGCGTGCTCGCAGCGAAATTGACCTTGAGTTTTATCCTTCGCTTTGTTCCCGCTTCAGTTCCCCGGCTTGCCGAGGTGGGTGTCGACCGGACGGTGCTGCTTTTTGCTCTTCTGATTTCCATCTTCACCGGAATCATCTTTGGGCTCGCTCCAGCTTTCCAGGCAATGAAAGCCGATATGACTGCCGCCATTCGGGAAGGTGCTCAAGGCTCCGGTTACAGCGCTAAGACATTCCGGTTGAGGAGTGTGCTGATTGTGTCTGAACTGGCGCTTGCTGTTGTGTTGATGGTTGGAGCCGGCTTGCTCCTGCGGACTTTCTGGGGATTGATTCAGGAAAATCCGGGCTTCGATCCTTCGAGGCTAGTCACTGCAAGCTTCTACCTACCGAACCCGAACGATCCCAAGACGGATGTGTTGTATGGAGACTTCTCAAAAAGGACATCTTTTTTCCGAGACGTCATTCGGCGTGTGGCCACGATTCCAGGAATCGATCGGGCCGCCATGACCTCGGATTTGCCAGGCGCGCGTCCAGCAACAACCGCCGCACTGGTGATTGAGGACCGCGCGGCCGATTCATCGCAGGGGTTAACAGCGGAAGTAGTTCGGGTGAGTCCCGATTATTTCATGCTAATGCAATCCCCATTGATTCGTGGGCGGTTTTTCCTTGAAAGCGATGAAAGCGGAAAGCAGGAGGTAGCCATCATTGATGAGACGACGGCGCGGCGCTATTGGTCGGGCATTGATCCAGTCGGCAGGCGCTTCCGGATGGGGGTAAATCCCAGGCTTCCTGGGGTAACCGTGGTCGTGGTCGTGGTCGGAATCGTCAAGGATATGAAGCAAGACGGACTCGATACAGATGGTGTCCCCCACATTTTCAGACCAATCTATCAACAATCGCCACTACGCTCGCGGGCCGTGAGCGTGGTGGGGAGGACGCCTCTGCCCGCATCACTCCTCGAATCACAAATTCGGAAAGAGATACAGACATTGGATCCCGCATTGCCGGTATTCAACGTGCGCTCGATGAACGATTTGATGGATGCTTCAATAGCGCCGCGCCGATTCTCGGCGGAATTGGTTGGAGTGTTCGCGGCCGTCGCCATGCTTTTGTCCTCTATTGGCATCTATGGATTGCTGGCTTACATGGTTGGGCAGAGGTCCCGCGAGATTGGAATAAGAGTAGCCCTGGGAGCCCAGCGGTCAGATATCCTCAAACTCATTCTCGGGAAAGGGCTATTGCTCGCGGGCGCTGGGATTGCAATTGGACTGGTGCTTGCTTCAGCCGTAGCGCCGCTGATTGCAACTCTACTGTACGGTGTTCATCCGATTGATCTGATCGTCTTCGTCACAGTCCCGCTGATTTTGCTGGTTGTCGCCTTTCTGGCGACTTACATTCCCGCTCGTCGCGCGACGACGGTGGATCCAATCATTGCCTTACATGAAAGCTAAAACTGCGAGGCTAGAAACGTAACCGACTGCCAAGGAGAAGAAAGTGTCCGTTTACGAAAGGCTAGAGGCTCTCAACATCGGAAGATGCGGCGTCGATGCTAGTCAACCGCGAAACTTTAGCCTAGGCGTTTGCTACTTGAAAAGCGTATGTGGCCGCAGAATTGGTCGTCTACTCGATATATACGTAAGTCGTTGAGAAGCAAAGACGGGCTAGTATTTCATCTGGCTCATAACCCGAAGGTCGCCAGTTCAAATCTGGCCCCCGCAACCAAATTCAAGAGCTCAGTCTCCCCCATTCGGAGCTGGGCTTTTTTGTTGGAGTAACGTAAATCGGGGTGCCGCGGGCATCGCGGGCTTTGCGATGCCTGCGAACTATAACCCACCCTGGTAGGGCCGGCTCATGATCCCGCGAGGTCCCGCCTCAGACACCGTGCCTTCCATCCGCCACAACGAATCCGAAGCGATCGCTTTGGACTGATCAGCGACAATTACATTGACCGGCAACGACAATTACATTGACCGGGTCCCGAAGCTCGGAAGTTGGTAATCTGACGGCCTTTAAGTGCAAGGAGGGCCGGTGATTACCACAGACGAGCAGGTGAGGAGACTCATG
>JAIQFV010000062.1 GCA_020073085.1 Terriglobia bacterium
TCACCAGAAACTCCGCCCCCGCCTCCAGGCACCGCTGCGCCGTCGCTTCATCCAGCACCGTGCCCGCCCCCACCACCACGCTCGAATCCATGGTCCGGGCGATTTCCCGAATGACCCCGATCGCCCCCGGCACCGTCATTGTGATTTCCACAATCGGTATCCCTCCGAGAATGATCGCCTCCACCGCCATCATCGCCTGTTCGGCCGAGGCCCCCCGCACCACCGGGACGATCCCTACTTCCGTTATCAGCTCCCGCACTTCCTGCTTTGTCTTCATGCTGACCTTTCACACCGGAAGTAACTACCGGCAAACACACGGGTGACTACTGCTGTCCTCTCCTTCACCGCGACATCCATCCACCGTCCACGACCAGCACGTGGCCGTAAACAGAGCCGATAGATGCGGAGCACAGCAAATTGTGTATTCGTTCGCGATCCGCCGGGCTGCAGGAGCAAACCCCTGCCGCCCGGCGATGTGGATGCGTCAGCTCAAGTCTTAGAAGTTAAATTTCAATGCGAATTGGAAAGTGCGTCCGTCACCAATCTGGCTCTGGATCCTCCCGAAGTTGGCGTTGTTCACGCTGGCCACGGGGTTGCCAAAGACAGGGTGGTTGAACAGATTGAAGGTCTCCATGCGGATTTGCACATCTTTGTTTTCACCAACCTTCAACCTGCGGGAAATGGCCACATCGAACGTGAAAGCTCCAGGCCCTGCGAGCGAATTGCGGCCCACGCTCCCGAAAGTCCCGCTCGCCGGCGAAACAAAAGCGCCGGTGTTGAACCAGCATTGCGTCGAACCCACAGGCACGGTCACGCCATTGATCGTGCACCCGCCCTGGAGGGGATCACTCAACTGGTTGGGTCGGTCTTTGAAGGATGTGGTCGCACCGGTCAATGCCGAATCCACACCGGTCAGAACCGTGAAATATGACCCGGTACGGTAACTGAAGAGCGGGGCGAACGACCAATTGTTCAGAACTGCCCCGGAAAGGCTTCCCTCAAATTTCGGACTGGTGACGACCAGCGATGCGTTCATGGACTGGCGAACGTCCATGCCGCAATTGCCGCGGTCTTTTTTCAGATTTCCGGTGTTCGGATCGTTGATGGGGGACGGATACAGGGTCGGCCGGCTGTTGGTGAGTTCGCCTGTGAAATCCTGGTCGCTGATGCAGTGTGCCCAGGTGTAATTTGCCAGGAGGTTGAAGTTGTTGCTGAAACGGTGCTTGGCGACAAGGAGCAAGCCGTTGTATTCGGCATTGGCTCCATCCCACAGTGAGGTCAGGTTCGAGAAGTATTGCCCCTGGCTGGGGTTCGCTATGTAGAGGGCGCGCCGGCAATTCGTATTGCTGGTGGAAGCGGCCTGGCCCGGTGTACAGCCCGATAGCGCATTTGACGGAACTGCCACAGGCATCCCGGGATTGGCTTCGTACCCGACCCAGATGTGCGTCGTCTTGCTTCCCAGGTAGGTGGCCGACATCATCCAGTTTGTCCCAAATTGCTTCTCAACGCTCAAATTCCAGTGCTGCACGTACATCGGAGAAACGTCAAAGGAGTTGTTAATATAAACACCATTCAGCGGGAAGAAGGCATTAGGGCTCCCTGGAGTCGGAAACGGCAACGGAAATTGTGGGATGGTTCCCGGCTGGCCAACATAGGGATTGGTCAGTGAAGCCCCAGAGGTCGTCTTGGGGGCAAAGCTTATTCCGCTGCCGTATGGAGAGTTGTCGGCGAAACGGTCAAAGTAGTACATCTCCGGGCTGTCGTAGAACAATCCGTAACTGGCGCGAATGGTCATCTTGCCTTGATTTGTCGGATCCCACACCAGACCGACCCGGGGGGAGAATTGCAGCCACTTATTATTCTGGAAGGAGCACGGAACACCCGTGTCGCCGCAGAAAGTCAGCCCTGCCGGCGCGTTCGGGAAGACCGCGCTGTGAGTGCCGGCCATAAAGGCGCCGTAGTCAAAATGGCTTCCACGATTGAAGGCGTCCTTCGAAGGCAAGAAGGGCTCCCAACGGATGCCGGCATTCAAGGATAGATTCGGCAGAAGCCTGATGTTGTCGTGCAAGTAGAGGCCAAAGTAGGTATATCTCCAGGCCTCGGCTTCCGGGTTCCCCTGGGCAAAATTCGAAGGCAACCCCAGCATGTAGTCGGCGAGGTTGTCGCCGCTGATGTTGCCGCCGAATGTGAATTGTCCGTTGGACTGGAAGGTGGAGAGGTAGTTGAGCTGCATCCTCATGAAGTTCACGCCGAAGGTCAACTGGTGCTTCCCGCGCGTCATATCCACGTCGTCCGCCACCTGGAACAGGTTGTTGATGAAGAAACCCGGCATCTGTGATCCCCCGCCCGTGGTGAAGTAGCCTGAGGAAACGCTCAGGACCAGGCCCTGCGGAATCGGACTGGGAACGTTAATTCCCAGTGTCGCCGGATTGATCATCTCGCTGGCCGGGCCGCGGTGGATAGCCAGCCGGGTCGCGGTAAAGCGAAACGCATTGACCACGGTGGGGCCGAAAGTGTAGGTGTCGCCAAAAACCATGCTTTGGAAGCGCGACAACTGGGAAGCGGTCTGCCCTTGTGGAAGGATGTTCGACGAGTCGAACGCCACTGGGGCTCTATAATCGGTGAAAAAATACCGTGTGAAAAAGGAGTGCTTGTCGCTGATGTTCCAATCAATCTTGGAGATCACCTCATCTTCGTTCACGATCCCCGGGATCGTGAAACTCACGTTTCCACAAGCGTCAGCCGCCGCCGGAAGGAATTTCGCAAGCGCCAGGGAAGTGCCGTTGTACACGCTGGGACTGACCTTGTTATTGACGAACGGGGCCTTCAGCGTCTTGGCCTTCCCGTTGCTCTGACACCCTGCTGACATCATGGTGGAGAAGTCCCCTGCAAGCGCGGCCGCCGTGGGGACGTGCGTCGCAATGGGTGGGGGGGTGGAAGACTGTCTGAGACCCTGGTAACCAACAAAGAACATCAGCTTGTCCTTCTTGATCGGTCCCCCCAGGGTTCCACCGAACTGGTTGCGCTTCATGGTGTCGTCCTTAAAGCCCGGCGCCACAGGAGTGAAGTGTTCATGTTGCGCGTTGGTGATGGGATTGCGGAAGAACTCGAAGAGGTTACCGTGAAAATTATTGGTGCCCGACTTGGTGACCACGTTCACGACCGCGCCGGCGTGGACGCCAAAACGCGCCGACAACCCGCTGTTCTGGACGCTGAATTCCTGGATCGCGTCCGGGAACGGAAATGGCGAGTTGACGTTCGAAAAGGCATCGTTGTTGTCGCCGCCATCCAGCAGATAGTTGTTGGCATTTTGCTGGCCCCCGGCCACGGAGATCGTCTGGGAGGCGCCGCTCGTGCCATTCCCGTAATTCTTGCTGCTCATCAAATCCTGACTCGGAAGCGAGATGTTTGAGGCCGCCCCGGCGATCAATATCAAGTTGGGGGCGTTCCGGCCATTGAGCGGAAGCTCCATGATCCGGCTGTTGTCGATCACCGTGGAAACCGAATTCTGGCGCGTCTCCACCATCCCGGCATCGGCTTCCACCTGCACCACCGCGGTCACGGCGCCGACCTGAAGCTTGACGTCAATCCGGGGTGTTCCACCGACTTGCAGGACGATGCCTTCTTGAACATAGTCCCGGAATCCGGACATCGTTACTCGCAGCTGGTAAGGCCCCACGGGCAGGTTGGATAGGTAATACTGTCCTTCGTCGTTGCTTGACGTGGTCCTGACCAGGCCCGTGGCAACCTGCGTCACCTTGATTTGGGCGCCTGGAACCACCGCCCCAGTTTGGTCGGTGATGCGTCCTTGTATTTGAGCAAAGTTCACGGCCTGGCCGAATAGAACCGAGGGGACGAATGCGACAAGCACCAAAACGGCCAGGGTTGCAAGAAGCAGTGTTTTCTTCATAGCGATAGCCTCCTATGCCTTTCTGCTGAAAACAATTGGTTCGGCACCCTGGCCTTGGTTGACAGGGCGCTGACCGCATTTTTGTTGTTGAGTTCAATTCGCCGCGCTGGCGGCATATGACATCGACTGACATCTCGTTCGAATTGCAGTTAACTTGGCCGTTTGAAACCTTACGTACTTGAAAACTCTCCTCAAGAAACCCATCGACCTATCTTCGAGTGGTGGTGCCAACCGGATCCACTTTCAGAGTCCCACGAAACTGCTCAGCCGTTGATGCTCGCGAAGGCGGCCTCTTTGAGGGGGCTCATTTGAGCGCGGGCTTCCTTGACCGCCGCTACAAATCTCCGCGCATTCGCCGTAATGATTCCCGGCCGGCCCGTCCTCAGGGCCTCCGCCTGGACCAGTTCCCCTCCGACCCCCAGCGCGGCCGCCCCTGCCCGGATG
>JAIQFV010000063.1 GCA_020073085.1 Terriglobia bacterium
ACTCATCTGATCCTTGTTATGAAGGAAGTTGCCCGGCCGCCCTCGCTGGAGGTAACGGTGACGCTATCGGGGATGGGATTGACCCCGACCCAGCGTCCGATGTAGGTATTGGGGGCGCAGGCCGGCAAGCACAGGGGCGGCTGGTTGGTCATGACGATCGGCAGGCGGTTGGGAATGTTCAGGGTCAGGACTGCCGCACCGGTGTTGTCCGAGGTCACCGCCGTGACGATGAGTTGAGACTTCGAGATGCGATAGATGGCCGAGGTAATGGTCACAATGTCGGTGGTGGGGGCCGGCGGCGGCGGCGCGTTCACGGGGCTGACGTTCACGAAGGTGGACGCGATGCCGGAGCTGCCGATCCCGTTGTTGACTGACATCTGGAAAGCGAGTTGGACGGCCGGTGTGCCGGCCGCGACGATCGGCGCCGTGAAGGTCGGCTTGGCGGCGGTCGTGCTGGAGAGCGTCACTGCCGGACCACTCACCTGCACCCAGTCAAAGGTCAACGGCAGGGGAGGAGTATTCGGGTCGACGCTCCCGCTTCCGTCGAGGGTCACCACCACGCCGGACCCCACGGTTTGGGGGGCGCCGGCACTGGGGATGGGCATCTTGGTGACGTTGCCGGGGCCGCAGCCGAAGGGCACATTGGAGTTGCCCGGCCAGGGCGTCAGCTGGCCGGAGGGAAAGGGGCCGGCCCCGAAGGTGGCCGGGTCGGCCGGAAAGTACGGCCCTTCGCCATTGACCAGAAAACCGAAGTCCTGGAAGTTGAGCGGCACCTGGGGGCTTCCCACGATCAGGTTCTCAGGGAAGATAAAGGTGAAGTTGGGGGCATGATACTGGCCCGCCAGCAGCCCGTTGGCATAGGTATGCATCCCCGGGGGAACGGGATCGCCCGGAAACTGCGGCGGACCGGGTCGGTTGAAGAACCCGGCCGTCAACCCCCCGCCCGTCAAGGTGCGGCTGACGGCCCGCATCTCGCGGGTGGCGGGCAGAAAACTGCCCACCGTGGCGCGCATTTTGAAGCGTCCCTTGAGCGCCCCCACGGGCGGACCGAACGGGCTCATGGTGGAATAGTAGCGGTCGTTCTGGCCGCCGGTGCAGTTGTCCTTGTCAATCGCCCAGGCATCGATCAGTGAGGTCGAATCGGTGGTGAAGCCGATGAAGACCAGCTTTTCGACCGCTTCCTGAGGCAGCAGCGGGTCGGGATCGCCCGCCACCCCCAGCAACATGACTTCGATCGAGACGTAGGCCGGCATCACGCCCGGGAAGGTGAAGGCCCCGATGTCGGCAATCGTGCTCCAGGCCGAGATCAGAGTGGGACAGCCCGAGGCCGCCGTGCAGGCCGGGTCTTTCACCAGGGTCCCATTGAACGTCACGTAGTCGCCCACTTCAAAGGGCATCTGGCGGGTGGCATCGGGAGGATCGGTTGGACTGGTCGGAGGAACGGAGAGGACGGCGTTGGTTACCGGATCCACGCCGATAATCCGCGGCGTCGGGTCCGGAAACGTAAAGATGGTCTGATAGGTGCCGCTCAGCGGATCCACCGGCCGGTTGTTGGTGGGACACAGCGGATCAATGGCCGGCGGCGCCACCCGCGGAATGCACATGGGATAGCCCGAGCGGGCATGCACCGTGGGGTTGTCCTCATCGATGGTAAAACGGACATCGGGCGAATGGGCCAGACCGAACCGTCCCAGCGGATCGTTGATCTGCACCCGGGCGCCGGTGCAGGCCGCCGCCCCGGCCACGCAGTTGGGGTCGTTGATGATGCCTCCGACCCGCAGCTCGCCCTTGGCATAGTCGATGTAGTTGATGTGGCCCTGTCCGGCATTGAGCGATTGCTGCGAGAGAAACACCAGCCCCGCAATGTACTGGTCGGTGCCCTTGATGCGGTCAATGATGCGGTTGCCGTAGACGATCGCCTCGTAGGTGGTCAGCGGCACCGGCACATCACTCAGCGCCAGCCCACTCTGGGCCGCGCCCCCCGCTCCACTGCCCAGCCCGTAGGGCGCCGGCGCCAGCGAAAACAACTCCGCCCACGTCAGCGCAAAGGCCGGCATCTGCAGGATCGTATTGCGGGGAATGATGATGAGGTGACCGTTGACGGTCAGTTGGCCGCCCGACCAGATGTCCCCGGGCGTGTCCATCGTCGCCGCCTGGATGAACCCCACCACCGTAAACGGAGTGGAGGAGCGCACCGGAAGCTGCGCATACAGACTGCCGACGCACAACAACCCTGCGATCAAAAGTGCCGGGATGAGCTGTCGGAGGATTCGGTGCCTCGAAGTACTCCGCACGGTCGGAACCTTGGCTTTTCCTGCTACCCTGTTCATGACTGAACTCCTCTTGGAAATCGACTTGGTTGGAACTGATGGTTGCAAATCAGCGGTAAGCGTCTCCATCCGTGATATGTTCAATTTCAATCAGTTTCGCTCTTGAAACTACCACTTCGCCATCCGTGTTCTCTGTGGGGTCGCCCTTGATAAGGTCTTTCGGATTGTATTCATATGTCAACAATACATCCGAATCATCGGTTCCTCCACTATAATAATCCATGCAGAATTTCTTTGAGGTTCCAAGATACAATCCTTGGCCTTTGATGACATAGACCTTATTTAGAACTGGCGTGAATGGTTCTTGTCCGTACAGAGTTTTGTATCCACCTTTAGGTGAATGACTGATAATACGGAAACCCAAGAAATTTCCATTCGGTAATTGTTCTGATGCCTCAAACAATTCGCTGTAATGCATTAACGGCTCTTGGCTGTCTTGTATGAGTATTTTGGTTTGGCGAACCATCCTTTTGGGTCAACCATTTTGTCAGCCGCCTTGCGGTTGATATCACCGTCTTTTTGCGTGGCGCTTTGAATTGTCGGGTCAGTCTTCTTGTTGAATTCCTCGTCCAATTGGTCTTCAGACCATGTTTTATCCGCATGCCATCCAACATACGCAAGTATGGTTTTATCGCCGCTGAGACGTGCTACAACGGACCTGTGCGTTCCGTCTATGATAGACTGTCCCAACCGGTCATAGACGATTGGCGGTGCCGTGGAGGCGTCCATTTGCGAGTACTGATTCACAAGGTCATCTGATATCGCCCATTCTTGTTGAAGATTGGAAATACGAATACGTTTCAGAACATAATCGGTATAGCGTGAGATACGATGAAGCAGATTGCCTTCGTTGAAATCTTCTTGGTTGGAATGGATTTCCTTTACCATGTTTTCGACTTCGAACGCGCTGGCTACCTGGGGATATTGGTCTGATTCGAGAATGATATTGATGTAATGTCGAATGTCATGCATCCTTTATTTATAAATATAGAATGCGATATCAAGAATTATTAGAACGCGAGGCGTTTCTATATCATGCGACTGGTTTTTTATGCCGCTTCCATGATTCTTTTCAGGAAAGCCATAGAAGCCAGCGACAACAGTTATGATAGAGACGATATCCATAATATATCTACCACCAGAAATCCAAGATTGAGATATTATTCATCAGAGGGGATTGATTCTCCGGGCGAGGCACCAATTCAATTTGTTATCAATCCGGAGCGTGGCGGGGTATCGCGGAAATCGAGCACGTCTTTGGCCAACTTCTGCAACTGCTGCTCGGCCATGGCGACGCCCGCGCGAGCCAGCGGATCGCGCAAACGATCGGCCAGGACCTGCTGGCTGGCGTTGTTGA
>JAIQFV010000064.1 GCA_020073085.1 Terriglobia bacterium
CTCTTTGCGGGGCGGAGCGAGGGCGGGGTACCAGTCCCCTCCCATGACATCTCAGCCCCGCTTGCGGGGCGACAGAATTCAAGCCCATGAAAACTAAAAAATTGGAAAGGGAAAATGGAAAGGTCTGACCCGAAAATTCCGACCCGAAAATTCTCGCAGCTCAATGCATTGCGGCAGGTACATGCCCGCAAGCCCTCTTTCCTCCTGCGACTTGAAAAAGCGGGGCTGTAACAAAGATCAAGAGGCAAGCAATCGGAGATTCGGGATTGTCCCGAGTCTCCAGCGAGTTTTCTGACGCAGCCGGCGTGAGCCAACCCCCCTTCCTCCTCTGCGCCCTTGGCGCCTTGGCGGTGATTTCCGAATCGTAATTGTGGAAGTCTGACCCGAAAATGCACGTTCGGATCTGCGCGGGGGGTGCCCGGCGACGGGCTTCCCTACCGCGACCCCAATTGATCTTTTTGAAGCAAAGCCTTTATCGTTGGAGCAGCGCGGCAGGAAAGGTTGGAGTTCCGCCGGCCTCGATGATGTGTTGCCAACGAGCCAATGCCTCACGGCCACGGACCCAGATGCGACCGCACAGATTCAGATATTGAACAACCGTGGCTCGTTCGCCTTTTTCCAGGAGCTCCTGGGCCAGGGTCATGCTGGGGGCCCAAAGCGAAGTTGAGCCGTCATCGGGAGGTGCGGCTGCCTGCAAGAGCTCTTGTTTGGCTTGATTGATATCGCCTAGCCGTAATGCCACGCGACCCAGAACAATGTGCGCAAAGGGGAGGACGTCGGCTTTTCGTCGCACATCTTTGCGGGACGACATTTCGATGGCTTGTCGGGCATAAGAAGCCGCCTTTTCAAATTCGCCCGCCTCAAAGGCCGCCGCGAAGACCATCGGAAGCGCAAGAAACATCTCATTGGATGGAGTCATCTTGGCCAGTTCGCTCTCCTGCATTTCCAGCTTTCTCTTGGCTTCGGCCTGACGGTTCTCGGAAGTGGGCCGAAGATCATCCACGATGCGATGAACCCTTGCTGCGACCACCAGGACTCCAGGATTATGGGAATCGCGTGCCACCGCCTTGGCCACGAGATCTTCCGCTACCTGCGTATAATCCACCGCGTCGGTCCCGGTCGTGTCAGCCTGTTTCCATCCAACCCCCGTCTGGGCAATTCTTGTCGTCGCCTCATCGAGGACATTCCAATTAGTCGTTGACTCCAATTCCGTCTTCGCCTTTTTCACCAGAATCGGGTCTGCCTTGGCGGGATCGAGATTGCTCATGGACCATCCCGCGTCAATCCATCGGGCCCCAAGAATAGTCGCAGCATAAAGCATACCCAGCATCCTTGCTGAACTCTCGGTCCCCGGGTGAACCTGAAGGGCTTTCTTGTAAAGTTTCTCGGCGAGAACCTTGTCAGATAACATGAAAAAATTCGCGGCATGCGTGAGCACGACCGGAGAATCTGAATGCAATTCGGCTTTTTTCAACCAGAGGGCTTTGGCTTCTTCAAAGCCTATCTTGTCGGATAAGTCCATTCCCGTCGGATTCATTTGAGGGACGGCGCTAATCCAGGAAAAAGGAAGGCCGGCGATCACTTCCTCGGGGTGATTCCGAATCAGCCAAATGATGTGTCGACGGCGAGCGCTCCGTATTTGAGTGGCGTCGGAGCTGTCTCCCCGGGCGTAGAAATAGAAACCAAGCAAGCGCGTTCTCGCGGTCACATCCTGGGGATGGGTCAACAACTGTTTCTCGAGTTCGCGGACCTCCTGAAGGGTCAAGTGCAAACCTGTCAAAGCCAGGCAGCTGACACAAACGCCGATGTCAGGGGCAATCGCATAGACCGTTGCGGAATCCTTCTGATCGGGAGGAGGGTCCAGGGAAAAGAACAGGTCCACCCGATGGAGTACTTCAGAAGGTTTTCCACCCACCAGCATGGACTTATAGCGCCACAGAGTGACCGCATCCATGGCAGCTTGGCGAAGCTCCGAGGGTCCGTCCAAAACGGTAGCTCGCTCGACTCTTCCGGTCTTGCTAATCAGGATTTCCAAACGGACCGTGCCGTAAATCCCCGAGTCCTTTGCGGACTCCGGATATTCGGGGGGAACCCAAAACACAGGCTTTGCCGGCTGAACGGCTGCAGACGCATGAATCGGTTCCATGCCCCCCGCTAGCTGAAAAGAGCGAGAACCCTGAGGAGGAGACGGAGGCGTCTCAACAAACAATGTGATACCCATAGGGTTCTTGTTGATCATCCCAATCGGCCCCCCTTGCAGAAGGATGGGATGATCATGCCACTGCTTCCCCGCATTGATGCCCGTTCGAATCTGCATCGGACGTGTGCTTGCCACAAGACCATTCGTGACATCAGGTTTCCGGGAAATTGCCATCTCGGGACCATCTCGGCCCCGGGCGTGCGCTCGTTGAGGCAACGCAGGATAGACTGGTGAAGCCGGGGTTAGAATGCCGGCTTCTTGAACTGCTTCACCCATACGGATGAACGGGATCAACCCGCAAGCCGAAGATGGCTGCAATTGTCCAAGCATGCCCAGGACGATCAACACGATAGATTTGGGTTCGGTGAGGGACATCAAGCCTCCTGAACGAACAGGGTCAGGTCCCGCCATCTGCATTTCATTTTAGGATGCGAGGGCGGATTTTTCCAGCTGAAGATGAAAGACACCAGTGATGCGGGGTATGCACCAAGATTCAAAGATTGGAAAGGTCTGACCGGAGAATTCTTGGCGCCTCCGCGGCGATCGCCGAATTTTCAAATATCAATCAATCGGAAGCAGTTGGGATCGGGAGCCACTGAAAGGGGCGTGATGTCAGCCTGGGCCGCTTGCCAGTTGCGGGAGGACGAAGCGCCTAATGGGCATATTTTTGAGGGCGAAAAGGGCCGTTTAAGCCTCCAAAACACGCGGCCTTGGCATTTGTCGTCTTACCCTCCAGCAACTTACCTTGATCCGACCCGATGGTCTTGCAATTGTCCGGTTGTCCGGATCTGACCCTCTTCATTGTGAGTTAGTCACCGTCACTTTGCCTACAGTGCCGTCGTCGTCGGGCAGCAAGACGATCAGGTTCTGCGTGGCGGGGGGCTGCGGAACCGGCTGCAAGGGCGCACGCTTGGGCGCACAGCCCGTGGCCAGAAGCAGTCCCAATCCCATGGCGGCAAAACTTCTCCGGTGAGCGGTCATGGGGAGCCTCGCGGGGCGTCGAGTGCCACGGCAAAGCGCGTCCCCCGCACGCCGATGATTCCTACCGGGGTCTGGAGTTTTACCGATTCCGGCGAGAATTTGGCGATCTTTCCCGAAACGTAGGCAACCCTTCGGTAGCGGGGCGTGATCCGGAGGCTCGCTGAACGAGGGCGCTGCCTTGGACGGTTTTGATGCTCCCCACGAAGGAATCGGCCGCGTGTGCCGCAGGAATCGCGCCCGCGATCATTAGAACAACCACGCCGCTGAAACCGCGAAGCATTTTCGCTCCTTTATCAAAACTCCCGTTGTTGAATTCTAACAGAAAAATTTCTAGAAACAACCGAAGCTTATTTCCGGGGAAATAGGGTCAAGTCTAAATTTTCAATCTTGATGTTTGTGGAGGAGAGCCATTGAAAATTTAGACCTGGCCCTAAAATGCCAACATGGAAACTGACCCCAAAAAATTTTTA
>JAIQFV010000065.1 GCA_020073085.1 Terriglobia bacterium
TCCACAATCAGCGCCGGCTCCATCGCATTCTCAAGAAAATGCTCGACCTGTCACAAACCATCTTGCAGCGTACCACGGTGGGAGTACCCAGGCGGATGCGCGTGCCGCGTGGCGAGAATCCTTAACTTAGTGCCATTCGCGGCTGTCCCGCATTTTCGGAATCCTCTGCGAATCGAATGCAGACTCAGCGAGCTCCCGATGGATTCAAGAGTACTCAAGGATGCTTCGGCCTGATCCGTGATGAGCCCGGTCTGCGCAATAATGGTGTGCCTCTGTTCGGAGGTTCTCCGTTGGAAAGTGCGCGGCTTCTCGGGTTTGGACGGGGATTGACTCAAGGAATCGCCAGTTGGTAGACTTCATTTGATGGGTGCCATATTAATCGCGCACACTGACCGAGATCAGTTTTCATCGCACATCCCCCTTATTCTTCTTGCGCTGACTGCCCTCGCAGTCTTGGCTTACCTCCCTGTCTTTAGTTTTCCCTTCATCTCTGACGATTTCGTGCAGATTCCTCTCGCGCGACAATACGGCAACATTACTGGATGGGCGCAGCTTGCGCATGATCCAGGATCCCGCTACCGTGCCACCTATTTCCTGCTCAGCTATGGGCTGGATCACATTTTTGGATTTCGTCCTCTGCCTTTCTACATTGCCAGTGTTTCACTTCATGTACTTTGCGTCTGGCTGGTCTTTGCATTAGGGGCCTGGGATGTGATCGGATGGCGTGTTTCAGCATTGAGCGCGTCTTTCTTTGCCATTTATGAAGGGCACCAGGAAGCCGTTATGTGGGTAGCCGCCTCGATGGAATTACTTCTATTTCTATTTGGATTTATGTGTCTGCTGGCATGGGTTCTGTGGTTGAAGAACCGACATTGGTGGATTTATGGTGCGGCTTTGGTTTCCTTCTTCGTGACGCTGTTCTCCAAGGAATCATCGTGGATCATTGTGCCCTTGATGTTACTGCCGGTACTCACGGCGCGTCCCAATTGGCAGCGCGGTATTATTGGCCTGATACCATTCGGGGGGACAGCCCTGGCTTACGTAATTTGGATAATGGGGACAAGAACGAGTAATCCACGGTTTCGCGATGGTAGTTTTTCCTCGAGTGCACCCTGGTTGTTGACCCTGACGAACAGCTCCTGGCGAGTCTTGTTCGTCTGGGGAATCATCAGTCTTGCGGCTCTCCTTTTCTGGAAGGCCAGAGAGTTTAGAACCCTTTCAATCGTGGCCTTGATTTGGATTTTACTGGGGCTGCTGCCATACAGCTTCCTTACTTACATGTCAAAAGTCCCGAGCCGCCACACCTATCTTGCTAGCGTAGGGCTTGCCTGGATAGTTGCGGCCGCCCTTGTGAAAATGCATGAGAATGCACCCCGATGGTTGTCGATTGTCGTTGTGGTCCTGATACTTCTACACAACATCGGCATCTTATGGGTCAAGAAGAGGGCGCAATTCCTCGAACGGGCTGCACCCACACAAAAATTAATGGAAATAGCGGCAATTGCCAAAGGCCCGCTCTACCTCCATTGCTTTCCTTACGCCAGTGTCGTTGCAGAGTATGCGGTAAGACCTACCGGCCACGAACTGATCATAGATCCGAAACCGATTCCTGGGCCCGATTGCTTCTCAGTAACGTTTTCGGACAAACAAGGAAACGTCCACACATACACCTGGAAACGATAAATTCGGGAGAGTCCCGAACATTCGATGACTCGGCGTCCGATAATCGCGCTTAATGGGGTGGAAACGCGATGAGGTCTCCATTGTCATTCACAGCGGGCACGACGAGTTGGATGTGGAACGCCAGGGGCAAGCTCGTTTTCACGCCAATCGGGTAGGAGGCGGGGTTACCCCCGCCGTCCTCCCACACCACCGGACGTACGGTTCCGTATCCGGCGGTTCAGAAAGATCGCTGGAGTGCGAGCTGTTGATCCCGCAGCGAGACGAGTCCACAGCGATCAAAGTAGGATTTAGGAAAGGCTTCGTGCATGTGCGACGCGCCGGCATTCCACCACGGACCGCGTCCGTTGGTGGCCGATTGCCAAGCCCGCGCTTCCGCCAATCCACGTTGTCTCAGGGAGCGAGCCCGGGTGAAGGGGCGTTTCCACCGACGCCAGAGCAGCACGCGTAGTTTGCGCCGTATCCAACCGTCCAGTTCCTCGAAGATGTTCTTCACCTCCGCCCGCCGGAAGTAATTTCCCCAGCCGCGTAGGATCGGTTTCAACTCTTGGATGAACTGTTGTAGATTCTGTCCCCGTCCTTGCCGGAACTGCATCCGCAGTTTCTCCTTGAACCGCTTCACCGAGGCGGCGGCCACCTTCAACCGCGGCTCTTGATTCCACGTCATGGAGTAGCCCAGGAACTTGCGTTCCCACGGGCGCGCCACCGCGCTTTTCGCCGCGTTCACCTTCAAACGGAGCTGTCGGCTCAAAAACTGTGTGACGGACGTCATCACGCGCTCCCCCGCCCGCCGTGACCGCACGTAGATGTTGCAGTCATCCGCGTATCGGCAGAAACGGTGACCTCGCCGTTCCAGTTCCCGATCCAACACGTCCAGTAGAATGTTGGACAGCAGCGGGGAAACTACCCCCTGAACGCAAAAGATAACTTGGCCCAATTTTAGCCTTTGACGGTTCTGGCACAGGTGGAGTTCCGCCGTCCGGACCAGAACGAGATATTGGAATCGAATGCCGGATAGTGAGGGTGTCCTTGCCCACTAAA
>JAIQFV010000066.1 GCA_020073085.1 Terriglobia bacterium
CTCTTTGCGGGGCGGAGCGAGGGCGGGGTACCAGTCCCCTCCCATGACATCTCAGCCCCGCTTGCGGGGCGACAGAATTCAAGCCCATGAAAACTAAAAAATTGGAAAGGGAAAATGGAAAGGTCTGACCCGAAAATTCTGCCGCTTTACCGAGGGGCTGAACTTGAACGATCCACCAGCTCCCGCTGGTGGAATTCAAGTTTTGGCGCCGCCGGCCGGTAGGCTGAACCTGAACAATCCCCCACCTCCCGGTGGGGGTATTCAATCCTCAGGCCCGTAGGGCCGGAAGATCTGTAGCCCAGGGTGAGGCGCTCCCGCTCAACGGGAGCGCCCTCGCAAGGCGGGGCTGGGTGAGCGCGCCCCCTCAATGCCCCAGCCCCGCTTGCGGGGCGACAGAATCGAAGCATATGAAAACTGAAAAATTGGAATGGTAAAATGGAAAGGTCTGACCCGAAAATTCTCCTCTAACTGCTCAATTGTCGTTTGCAGAGACCTGACGCTCGTCATTATGTTGGATTTTTGGGACTTGGCCCGCCGTTTTCAATTGCCGGAGCCGAACACCAACTTCCTTCTTGCCATCAAACAACAACTGGCAAACAGTCTCCAAGCAAGGCATAATCTACAAGAATAGCAAACCAGGAGGACGTCTTCGAGAAGACCGATAAAGTGAAAACTCTAAAGTACAAACTGAGGCTCAAGGGGCTGAAAACCCCCGACGGCACGATTGCAGTCAAGGCGTTGAAAGAAATCAGCGACCTTCTCTTGGTGTGCTCAGAACGTGGCCTACGTTTGGCAATCGGAGGAGACAGCGTTAAGCGCGGGCGACTGCCTGCCTGGTTGTCCGACTCTCTGGATTTGACCGTCACTGGACTGGAAGAAGGATCAACAGTTCTGAACATCGAGGCTCCCTTCCTGGGTTACACTGCAAAAGACCAAATTCGCCAGCAAGATCTCTGGTATACAACCCCCAGCCCGGAAGATACGGTCCTTACACTGATGTCCAAATCAGTTCGGGATGCGACCACGGAAAATGTAAACAGTGATACTTACGACGCGGGGATTTTGAATGGTTTGCTTTCATTTGATCCTTTTTTGAAAGATTACGCTGAAGGGATAGAACTCAGGTGCCGTCGCAGACCCAGGGAGCAGTTTGAATTGGGCCCAAAAGAGTTGGATAAAATCCATCGACTTCGGATCAGGACGCCTGAGCCAATTGCGCTCGTCCTCTCAGGCCTTTTTAACACCATCGAGCACAGTCGTAAGCGGTTTCAACTGGTGCTGAGTAATGACGAACGCATTCCGGGAACCATCGATCCTCACTTCTTGGACGAGGAAAAAATGCGTCAGTTTTGGGGGAAAAAGGTCACGGTGAAAGGAACAGTTCACTTCCGCCCGTCTCGGAAAGTGCGCTTGGTGGAGGCTGAGGTCATCAAGCCGATGGAGGCCGGAGAAGAGATGTTTGAAAAGGTTTCAGCCACAGGGTCGGTGCGAGAGCTGTTTGAATCTTATCCTCTAAAGCAAGAGGCAAGGAGCTTCTTGACCGAGATTTGGGGGAAATGGCCGGGAGAGGAATCGATTGAGGAACTCCTTGCTGCGCTGAAGAGACCGGACCCCGCAGGGCGGGGCTGAGATGCCAACCTACATTCTCGACACCGGAATTTTGCTGGGTTATGTCCGCGGGGCCGGTTACGCCGAATACATCGAAAAGAAATACGCGGTCTCCCATCCACCCAACATTCCACTGATATCGATAGTTAGCAAAGGCGAGATTTATTCCCTGGCAATCCAGTTTGGGTGGGGAGATCAGAAGAAGTCAGCCCTCGAAAAACTTCTGAATCGAATCCCCTTCGCCGATATCAATAGCGACCAAATCATCCAGAGATACGCGGAGATCGACGCCTACAGTCACGGGAAACATCCGACAAAAAAGTGGCCGGAAGGGGGGTCTCCGAGAAATATGGGCAAGAACGATCTATGGATAGCGGCAACGGCTTCGGTCTTGAATGCAACACTTCTATCAATCGACCACGACTTTGATCACCTCGATGGGATTTTTCTGAAAGTCATCTACATTGATCAAAAGGCGACCGTCAATGATGTTGCGCCATAGAATGCTCTTTTCGGATGCTCCCAATCCTTGAAATGATAAAAATTCGCGGAGTCTAAATTTCCAATTGTCTCCATCCGCAACAATAAGTATTGGCAATTTAGACTTGACGGCCGCATTTCTTACTGGAACTTAGGGTGAGGCTTCCACATTCCACAAAGTGGAGACAGCATGAGCCAAGCAGGCAGCCCTGTGGTCCTTCCTCCTCATCCGCTGGTGATACTTAAGCACCGCCTCGCCGACGTTGGTAGGCCTGAGACCATCCACCCCTTGGCCCAACTCTTTCAGGGTGAGCCCGCAGCACTCCCGTGCCAGACATAGTACCAGCGGAAACCGCCAGCCCTCTCCCTTAACACGGACGCTTCTGTGACAGATCGGCTGGAATTGTGTAATTGTGGAAGCCTTCTATGAGGCTGTTTTTGTCAAGCTCCTTGTGCGCTGCTTTTCTGCTCGGGTTTGGTGGCTCTTTTTTCAGTTCGGGAAATTCCTGGAATTGTCCCGGAACGACCTTCTATCCGTGCCGATCAAAGCTTGATCT
>JAIQFV010000067.1 GCA_020073085.1 Terriglobia bacterium
GGGTCCGGGGCGCCCGTCATTTGGTTGGTGTACTCCGTGGCTGTCACATTGCCATTGGGATCGGTCTGACTCGTCACCCGCCCGGTCGAATAGTCGTAAGCGGTGTAGGTCGTCTGTGCTACCGTTTCATTCAGCGCACTGACCACACTCGTGGGCAGCGCATGGGTCGAGTCTTCATAATAATATGCAGCGCTATGGCCGAGTGGATCTGTGGTGGAGGTCCGGTTGCCATAGTTGTCGTAGGCGTGCTGTGTTGTAACCCATTGGTTGTGGGCGCTATCCCAACGACTCTCCCGGGAGAGGTTGCCGCGTGTGGGCGGGGTTCCATATGCCTGATTGTCGTAGCTGAATTGCGTGGAGCTGGCGCCAACGGTGGTTTCCTGTAGCGCGTTGAGTATCAACGGCGTTCCAGTCGTTATCGACCGCCTCGCGTAAACATTCGTCAAATCGGGCCCCGAAGCCTGGTTGTAATAACTTCTATTGGTCACCCGCAAAACGGTTGCCCCCGCAGGAGGGCCAGTTGGAACTCCCTGAACATCACGATTCACCGAACCCGGGTCAAACCAGTCATACTCTGTTTCTTGAGTGACATTGCCATTGTAGTCATACTGGAACATCTTCGCCGACATCACGGCGACGCCGTTCTCCTTCAGCGTGGTGTATTCAGCATCCACGACCGGATTAAAGTTCAAGATACTTCCCCCCGGTCCCACCACGTTTTCCCCCCTAAAGTTCAGATGCGTCCAATGGCGTTCGCTCCCATCAGCGATTTCGTAATTCCAAACGTCGGTTGCGCCGTCATGGTGGAGCGTCTTTCGAGTGATCGATTCCTGAGCCGGGTTCTGCTCCATAGGAGGGTTCAATATTAAATCAAAGTTATATGTATAGTCGACCGAAGCGCCGGAGGGCATACTCATGTGGCTCAAGGAACCCCAACCCCCGGAGGCTTGAACGGGCTCCGTGGGGAACTGCTCTCCGCAGGGGGCATTTGGAGGCAGGATGCGCTGGACTACATTGTCTGAGTTGTACGTGAAAGTGAACTGGCGGCTCGTACCATTGGTCTCGGGAAGAACAATCGAGCGCAAGACCGTGATATTATGATCGACTCTCACCCTCGCATTGCAGGCTCCCGGACCGTTATTATCTTTTCCCGCCAACTGATTGTAGGTCAGCCATTGGACTGAAGTGGCTCCGAAATTTAGATCGATAGTGACGAGTGCTCCCCCCACCGTTGGATATTGAATCTGAGCTGAACTATCCGGCCGATTCCCTCCAGCGTCATGCACATATCTGATCTCGCGTCCTGTTCCTTCGTCCTGGTAATGAGTTGTTATTCTATTTCGTGCCGGATCATTATCCGTACTATAGATCACGATGCTGTTGCCGTTGGCATCCCGAATTCGTTGGCCTCCAGCACCATTTTGGACTGTCATCCCGTCCGGGAAATACACCGTCCAACTAAGCGATGGGTCGATGACTGCCCACAGATAGCTTCCATCGGTCGAGTAGTAGCTCATGGATTGATGTGTCGTCTCTGGCGTGCTATTGAAGTACCCTTTGAGGAAATCGCGGTTCCCGGGAAACTCAGTCGCATTGTTGGGTCGCAGCTCGTGGGTGGCGCCATCCGGCGTTCTTAAAATGAACCTTACCCATTCTTGTTGGTCTAAAAGAAATTGATAATCCGGATCAAGGGGGTCGGTAGGCGTCAGCCATAGGAAATCCTGAAAAGCGTAATGTCTTTCTAGCTCGTACGTCCGGCCAATGGACCAGCCTCCCTCCGGTGCATCTTGAAGCCGATTGTAGACATATTACTCCGAGCACTAAATATATGACACTATTCATCGCGCCGCATACTGGACGTGCGGTCCGCGAAAGTATCGCCGAACGGCCGAAGGGTGACCTTGAGTGATGCGAAGATAGGATCGAACATGGCCCACCATCTCGCCGATATCCAGGGGACGAATGCGGCCCAAGGCATTGGTCTTGACGTCCTGGTTGAGCAGTTCATCCGGATTCAGTTCGGGGCTGTAGGAGGGCAGCCAGTAAATCCGGACTTGCGCCGTGTGCGCGGTCAACCAGCGGGCGACCGGGCGTGCCCTATGAACCGGATGCCCGTCGGCGATCAGAAAGATTTTCCTCCGCTTCTTGTGGCTCAAACGCACCAGGCGACGGAGAAAGTTCAGAAACACCCGAGAGGTAAAACGCTCACGAAAGACCATGAAAGCCAGCTGTCCCCGATTGGTGATCGAAGAAATCATGTTACAACGGAAGCGCTGGCCGGTTCCCCACACCACCGGCGTCTGGCCGCGTCGCCCATAGCTGCGTCCCGCTTGATGATCGGAGCGCAAGCCCATCTCGTCCAGCCAATGAATCTGCGCCTTTTGGCGTCGAGCCTCCGCGCGCAGGGCCGGGTATTCTTCCTCCAGCCATTGTCGGACCGCCCCTGGATCTTGCTCGTAGGCGCGCCGCACCGGCTTCTGCGGCGTCAGCCCCCAAGCACGCAAATACCGCCCCACGGTCCACACCGAAACCTGGACGTCGAACTTCCGCCCCAGCAACTGTTGTACCGCCTCTCGGGTCCACAGGGCAAAGGGCAGGCGCAACTGATCGGGACAACCGCTGACGATCATCCGCACGGTGGTGGCCGCTTGATGCGGCGCCAAACGCGATTCTGGGGGCCGTCCTCGCCGCCGTGCCTTCAGCGCTCGCCGGCCTTCTCGCTCCAACAGTCCCATCCAACGGTTCACGGTGCCGCGGGCCACACCAAACACCCGGGCCGCTTCCGATTGCGAAAGACCTTCTTGGACGGCTTCGACGACTCGCCGCCGAAGGTCTTCCTGGGCTTTTCCCGGCAGCGAACGAGCATCTTGTTTTCTCATGACGACACAATAACATAACTTTGCTTACTTGTCATCTATATTATGCTCTGATTAATAA
>JAIQFV010000068.1 GCA_020073085.1 Terriglobia bacterium
ATTCCGCCATAGTCATACGCCAGCGTCAACACGAGGTTCCGTCCCCAATCTCCGTACCGATTGCAGAACTGATCCCACCGTTCTCCCTTCGCTTGCTCCACCAGCCCGACGATGTCCTCGAAGGGTCGCCCTTTTCGCCACTTGTTAGGCTCGGCCCCTCCTCCAACCCGATCGAGTCGACTCTCGACCTGTTGTAGAAACTCGACACTCCCCAGAACCACCCGAGCCTGCAATTCCTTCCAAGGCGCCTGTTTCAACCCCTCTCGCAGCGCTCCTTCCACATACTCCTGATAAGCCCGCCTCCCATTCTCCCTCCCCAGCCAACTGAGAATGGTCTCACAGTGCAACCACTCCGGCGGCTTCTCCAAGCCGATGTAGCTGCGGTAGGAACTCCAAGGATAGTTTCTCAACCACGTCACACGCGCCTCCCACAGCTCCCCCTCCGCCTCTCTTCCTGCTTTGGAAATTGGAAAGGTCTGACCCAAAATTCCGCAATTTTGGACAATTTCAGCATTGCCAAGACGAAGACGCAATCATCGTTGCGGTTCTTGACGACCTCACACCATCCAAGTTCGACAGCCTTTGTTCTGGGAATGTCCATTTGTCCAAAGTCCCGATCTGACCCCGCGAATTTTATTCCAGCAGTGGGTATTTCAAGGGTCTCCTGGATGAGATCTCCCTCTACAACCGGGCCCTGACGATCGATGAGATTGTCGCTATTTATAACGCCGGGAGCAGTGGAAAGTGCAAGTACCAATTCGACATCACCACAACGTCGCTTCCGACGATGTTCGTCGGCTCCCAAGCTTCATATCAGATCCAGACCTTGAATGGAACTTCACCGATTTCCTTTAGTTTGACCTCCGGCAATTTACCCACAGGGACGACACTCAACTCGAACGGGGTGATCAGTGGGACTCCGACTGGTGCGGGACCCTTCAGTTTCACGGCACAAGCGACAGACGCCACGAACGCTGTGGCCAGCAGGACAATTTCTGCGACGGTGTTGACAGCCTTGACTCCGCCCTCGGGACTGGTTGATTGGTGGCCGGGAGACACCAATGCCAACGACATTGTGGGCAACAATAACGGCACGTTCACAAATGGGGCAACCTACACGTCCGGCGGCAAGGTAGCGGGCGCCTTCAGTTTCGACGGGGTGGATGATTATGTGGATATTCCCTCGATGAACATCGGCATCACCTTTTCCCTCGAGTTCTGGGTCTTTCCCACGCGCACGGGGCTTCTGGAGCATTTGGTTTCCAACACATACGCCGGATCTAATTTCGGGCAGTTTTATCTGATCAGCGGCCAACTGTATTACTACCAGGGTGGGAGCACCCGGCTATCCACGCCTGCAAACAGCGTCGCTTTAAACACTTGGTCTCACGTGGCTCTTACCTATGATGGAGCTGTGGCCAGAGTCTATGTGAACGGCACTTTGCAGGGAACCAGTGGTCAACACACTATGACCTTCAACAACGCCTTGAGGCTGGGTCATGACATTTCTAATTCCAGCAGTGGGTATTTCAAGGGTCTCCTGGATGAAGTCTCCCTCTACAACCGGGTCCTGACGGCCGACGAAATCCTGGCCATCTTCAACGCCGGGACTAATGGCAAGTGCAAGCCTTAAGCTGAAGTGCGTTCACTGGTCCAAATCGTTCTAGGGCCTGAAAGGTGTCACGTGAAATCGCAGAGCAGTGCAGACCAACCAAAGCGAAGTTCGATCCGTTTGATCGAGATCAAGCATCGACGAGAGTGATTCGCTTGAAAGAACACATAGCGACGAGGAATTTCACGATGGGAGCACTCATATGCAGAGAGCAGCCATGAATCCATTTCATTCGATCAGATCGGCACGAGACCAAAGAGAGCTTCGACGGCTCTTCCTCGGATTGTTCAATCTTTTTCCAGGACCGCCTTGGGGCACAGCAATTTCAATTCTTGCTTTCAGCGTTGCCTTGTCTTGGCTCGGCTTCGGGTTTACCACTAAAACCCTTGCTCAGGAGAATACAAGAGCAAGCATTCGCAGGCACGACAGGCTTTCGTCACAACCGGAAGCCGACAAGATGCGCCGAAGGCTCGGAAAACGATTCAATGCTGCCGGTCTCGAAAAGTCAACCCTCACGGGCTTTCTCACAATGGGGAACGAACGCTCTCACATTCGCATTGTCCGGACGCAGGGGGATGACGGGGAGCAAGTCGCGCTCGCCTTCGGCGGAGGACAGCCCACACTCCTGTGGACCAGAAATGATGGAGTTCTTTCTAATGGGGCGCGTGCAGTAGGGGACGAAAGAGGGCTCGTGGAAAGAATTGTTTTGGACAGCCCCGACCAGTTCATTCAGGCCCAGTTATCTGGTGCGAGCTACTTCACCGTCGCTCGCAACGTCAGGCCGCATGAAGCCGGGGATTCACCCACGTATACGGGTCCGACCTGGGACATCGTACGCATCGGCGAGCCGCAGGCGCTTCTTCAAAACAAACCTCTCAGCCCCTGGCGACTTTATTACATCAACCACTCCACCGGGTTGATCGACAAAGTGATTTCGCAAGAGCAGGGCGGGGCGATAGTGGCTGAATTCGGGGGTTGGGTCAACGATGGCGGGGAACTGGAACCCACTCTCATTCGGTGGACCCGGGGCGGGCAGGTGGTGATGGAGCTGAGTCTCAATAATATCGGACATGGACCAAGACAGTGAAAGGAGAGCGCGACCATGAACTCGAACCGGTCCTCAATCTGGTCGATTCTAGGAAAAGTTGGATTTGTTCTGTTTTTGAGTGCCATTTTTGCCATTGGCCTCCTCCCCTGTCAGCCCTCCTTCGCGCAGGCGCCTGCGCGTCCTGATCGTGGGATTACGCCCTTGGGGACTTATGCCGTTTCCGATATTGAAAACGTCAATCTGAGCAATGGCAATGTGAACCTCTCTATTCCCTTGGCTGGATTGCCTCCGATCGCAGGAGGGCGGTTGTCCTATGTGCTGAGGGCTGTGTATAACAGCAAGGTGTGGGATGCAACTAGGCAGGAAATCGACAATCCCATCCCAGGAGAGCCTCCACCCGACAACTATGTGATCTCTCACCTTCAGGTTTCACCGGTTGGGGGCTGGACTGTTGGTGGGGTTTACTCAATTGATTTTGAGGACAGTCAACACGATTTTGATTGGTTGATGCCGACCGACCCCAACGACCCGGATTATTACCGTCTCCTTCAGTATCAATGGAAAAAAGTAACGCTGAGAACTCCCGATGGCGCCATCCACGAACTGCGACCCAACAATTCCACAGAGTTTGATGGTAATCGTGACTATCTGCGTGGGTACTTTAATAGCTGGCCCGACACGACGCATCAGTCCATGAGCTATTACTCTGTCGACGGCAGCCGTCTCTGGGCTGTGATTAATCCCTCGGCCTCGCCTGTCAGTTGGACCGTTTATTTTCCAGATGGAATGACAGTCCAGGACGGTGTGGACGGACAGCGAATTCGGGATACCAACGGAAACAGTTTGAAAATATACTCCGCATCCACATACGATCCCGACCACCCGGAGAATCCACCGACCATTACCACCCACTATGTGGACGAAGGCACGGGAAGGGAAATGCTCTATGTCTTCGATCCCAATGGGAACGAAGGCCAGGGCATTGGTCACATAGAGTATCAGGCTGTGGGGGCCAACCCAATAAGTATTGACCTCAACTTCGGAACGACGTCGGTCCAATGGCTGACATATTCAATAGCCGACGAGCGTGATGCCTATCCTTGCAACGGTGAAAGGGCATTGGTCTTTGCCGAGATCCCGGTATTGCGGTCGATTGTGTTGCCGGCGACAGAAGACGAAGAGGTCGTCCCGAGGCGCCACTTCACGTTTTCCTATAACTCGGACAATGTCGAGCAGCGGACGTTGCTGCAGAATCCAATTTGTGGACCACAGTTTCCGACAGATCCGGTCCCCGTCTCCACGGGCTGGGGTGCCCTGAGCCATATGGAACTGCCCTCTGGAGCGGCGGTAGATTATGTATACAACCTCGAATTGTTCCACTTCGCCAATGTCGAAGCCATGGATCCGCCGCAAGAACACATTATGAGCAAGACCGTCACCCATGATGGAGCGAGTGATGTTTGGAGCTACGATATCTCTCCAGGCGTGAGCAGCGTTGTGAACCCTGGTGGATCAACAATCGATGAATGGTCCTATGAACATGATCTAGGGAGTTTTTTGGTCAATGGCGGCGAGGGGGGATATGATGGTTTGGTTTACCGTGAGAATCAGTCAGGGAAAAAAGTGATTGAACGTCACTGGATTCAACTGATCTTCAGTGGAGCGAGTCGCAACAGCCCAGGGGGCATTGTGAACTTCAATCCCGTCGTGGATGCCGAATACACCACCCTGGTGGAAGGTGGTGTGCCGGTCAAAATGTCGGCCAAGACCTACCAGTTCGATTACAATGGCAACGTCACTCAAGAAACCGAGTATGACTGGTTTGACCCCGGTTCGGTGAGCCGTGATGCCCAGGGAGTTCCAACGGGCGTTCCTGCGGGGGCCACTGTTCTGCGGGTGACCAATAGTAGTTACTATAACCAGGCTTCGGGCTCCAGTTCGGCGAATGTATACGCCAAGCGGTCGATAGGGACGGCAACACCCTTGATCCTCAACGCGCTGAAGGAAACGACCGTTGGCGCCAGTGACACCCAGCTCAGCTATGACGGGCAGTCCTATGGCATTGCGCCCACCAAGGGCAATCTAACCAAGGAAAGCCGGTGGGACAACATCAATAACCGGTGGTCCACGACCCAGCACACCTATGACAATTACGGCAACCGGACTTCGACGACCGATCCGAATGGGCACCTGACCTACTTCTACTTCGACGATGCCACCCATGCACAGCCAAACCGCATTGTCGGTGATCCCCTCAACGGGACAGGGGCACAGACTACCTCGATTGTTTATGATAACTCTACAGGCCGGGTGACCAGCCAGACCGATCCGAACGGGAATGTCACCACCACGGACTATACCAACCAACTCCTGCAAAGCGTCGATCCTTTCGCGAGAGCCGGGGTCGTTGCAGGCCCCTTGGTGACCGGTGGTCACCGGCGAGTTGTCAACCTGTACCACGATACCGCGCGGCGAACAGAAGTGAAGCAGGATCTAGCCCTTGAAGGGGATGCGCTGCTGAAGAGTCAGACGACCCTTGATCCACTGGGGCGTGTCGTGCTGACGGAGGCAAGCGAGAACGGCACCAGCTATTCCATCCGAGCGCACAAGGTGTACTCGTATTTGCCGCCTCCTTTGAAGGGCCAAGTTACATTCACGTCGAACCCGACACGTGGGATAGGAGAGCCCACTGATGGCTGGACCCGCACCACGCAAGATGAACTGGGGAGGATCATTGAGGTGGCGACATTTTCAGGGGGACAGCCGCCTCTGACGGGAACCAACCAGAATTGGACCGGCAGCGTGACCACCACCTACTATGCCGACCAGACGACGGTCGTCGATCAGGCCGGCAAGCCTCGCCGCAGCCTCAGCGATCCCCTGGGACGACTGATTCGCGTGGATGAGCCGGATAAAGACACGGGAGAGCTGGGCCCTGTCGACAGCCCCGCACAGCCGACCTCTTATCAATATGACGCCCTCGACGACTTGGTTCATGTCACCCAGGGAGGACAACATCGTTACTTCATGTATGATTCCCTCAAGCGGCTGGTGCGAGCCCGCAATCCGGAGCAGGATGTTTATGCGAGCATCGCTCTGCTCGACCCATTGACGGGGAACGACCAGTGGTCCATGAAATACGTATATGACAACGCCGGCAACCTCACCTCGAAGACCGATGCACGGGGGGTGGTGACCACCTATGCATACGACGCTTTAAATCGGGTAAAGACCCGCAGCTACGGCGGAGCGACCGGGGTGGATTGGACCCCAACAGTCACTTACACCTACGATGTCGGTACGGGCTGCAATTTTAAGGGACGATTGACGCAGGTCACAAACAGCAACTCGACGACGAATTATACTTGTTACGATGCCATGGGACGAGTTTTGGGAACTTCCCAGGTGACCGGCGGACAGACCTATGCGATGAGTTATGGTTATAATCTCGCCGGTGGGATGACAACTCAGGCCTACCCCTCCGGCCGGGAGGTTACGACGGGCTATGATCCTGCTGGAAGAATGAATGGCCTCAGCGGTCCCCAGAGCAAGATCTACGCGACCACTTTCCTTTATGCGGCCCACGGAGGGATCGCGTCGATGAATCTGGGCAACACCTTGTGGGAGCACAGTCACTTCAATGGTCGGCTGCAGCCTGACGAGATCGGGCTGGGGACATCGAATGGCGATTCCAGCAAGCTGAAGCTGGAGTACGCTTACAATACCTTGGGCGCTGGTGATAACAACGGAAATGTCCTAAGCCAGAAGATCACTTTTGACACCCTGGGGACACAGACCGTCATTCAGCAGGGCTACTCGTATGACCCCCTGAATCGCCTGTTGGACGCCAATGAAACGGGCGGCTGGCATCAGACCTACACCTATGACCGGTACGGCAATCGCACCACGGTGGACAATCACGGGGGGATTTATCTGCCCACCTTTTCGCTCACGGTTAGTCAGGCCAACAATCGAATCACCGATCCCGGCTTTAACTACGACGCCGCGGGGAACCTCAAGCAGCAGCCGGACACGCCGGGCGCCACCACCTACAAGCTATACACCTACGATGCGGAGAACCGTCTGACCAAGCTCAATGGCGGGGCCGCGACGTATGTGTATGACGGTGACGGTCGCCGCGTGAAAAAGATGGTCGACGCATCGATCACCACGTACGTTTATAATGCCCAGGGACAGCTGGTAGCGGAATACACGAACACATCGCCTACGGGGAACGGAGGGACAAGCTATTTGACGGCGGACCACCTGGGCAGCACGCGGGTGGTGACCGATTCCAATGCCAACGTCATCGCCCGACATGACTTTCTGCCGTTCGGCGAAGAGGTTGGCGAACCCTATGGTGGGCGGTCCAAGCGCATGGGCTACGATGTGTTTGATAGCACCAACCAGAGGTTTACCTCGAAAGAGAGGGATGCTGAGAGTGGTCTTGACTATTTTGGAGTACGCTACTTTTCATCACGAATGGCTAGGTTTACAATTGTTGATCCGGCTTCTCCGCATTTCGACGAACCTCAGTCGTTGAACCGATATTCATATACAATCAACAACCCATTGGTTTTTGTTGATTCTGATGGCAAAGATTACCGAAAGACTGCCGAAAAACTAAAGGAGGCGTACCAGAAAACGAAGCAGGCGATCGCAACAGCGGCAGCCAAGACAAAGGAGGCTTGGGTAAGCGCAGCGAATGAAGTGGGTAGTGTCTACTCTGAAAATCCGAACTTTTCAATAAGTAATATCACTCGTACGGATCTTAACAATATCGGAAAAAATCTGACCTTGGCCATAGCAGTAGGTGAAGTACTTGCCTCAAATGCGTCCCCATTCGATGCTTCGCCGGCTGTTACTGAAGCACCTGCACCATCAAACTCTCCTAATTTTCTTGTATCTCCCGCTGGCGAAGCAATCATTGTGCCAGAAGGCGCCACCGGGCCCCTGCCAGTGGAAAATAGTAGCGGTAACACGATTGGATTCTCATTTAAAGGAGGTTCTGGTGGTCCAGGCTTGAATCCTAGGGTAAATGAAGTTCAAGTGAAAGATCCCACTCCTCAGCAGGGTGCTTCCCCTGGTTATCCCGGTGGCAATGTTAGCTACTATAACTCCCAAGGACAAAAAGTGAACTCTGCGACTGGCCAAACAGTGTCGAACTCTGACCCCTCTGCACATGTTCCATTGAATCCGGCTCCGAAGGATCCCACTGTCAAATGAGAAAGGACCACAAATGCTAGATCAATTGGTCGGAGAGCAACTGTCCGCTGTGATCTTTGTGCAGGATTACATTCAATTTGATTTTGATGACCATCTGTTGACTGTCTACAATTGGCCATCGGTCTCTTGTAAGACTGGAATAATCAAGTGGAATGAATCCGGTTTTCGCGACGGGCTTTGTGGAAGAATTGCCAAAAGAGTAATTTCCGCTACTGCAACTAAAGGTGATTCAATCGTTATCGAATTTGACGATAACTGCAAGATTATTATTTCTCTCGCGAGTAATGATTACAGAGGCCCAGAGGCAGCCGAGTTAAGAAATAAGGTGGGATCACCGGTGGTAATGATCTTTTAACCAAAGGAATAAAGGATGGGTCGCTGGTGGCACAAACAGAGGGTTGTTGCATGTTCGCGGCTCTTTCACAATTGGAAGCTCCAACTCCACAGTTAACCCGGATAATTCAGTGCGCCGTGAAAAGGCGGCGATCTTCAGGGGGTGAAAATCCCTCCCGGCAACTGTCGCTCCAGCCGGTAGCAACCGGAGCAGCGGTGGAAGCAATGAAACCGCTGAAGCCTCTGGTGGAACGAGG